>JBFWYS010000118.1:0-9149 GCA_050186175.1 Pseudobdellovibrionaceae bacterium | reverse complement strand
TCGGGAAAATAACATTGCTGTTTTTGATGTTCTCGAACCCTTGCACCTCGCTCAGTTAATCTTTTGTTAATCCAATCCCACGAAGGGGAGTCATAGATGAGCGGCAGCCCTAGCCAATTTGTTACGACCTCTCGAGTGAAATCGTCTGAAGTCGGCCCCAATCCTCCCGTGATAAAAACAAAATTGATCTGTTCAGAAATCCATGAAAGCCCCTCTTCCATTTGTTGTTTCTCATCTGGAAGAGAGAGATGGAAAACCGAATTGATTCCTAAACTATCAAGCTTCATCGCGAGCATTGTTAAATTCGTGTTTACAATTTGTCCTGTGACGACTTCAGTGCCGATCGAAATGAGTGCAGCGGTTTTCATGGGGCTAGTATTTCGAAAAAGCCCTTGCTTGCCAATAGTCAGTTTGTCATGATCACTCTATGTTAAAACCTGCACCCGCAAAAGTTCCGCCAGAACTCGAGGACTTGGCCGAAAACATTGGTGAGTTTATTGAATACTGGGGTTTCAAAAGAATCCACGGTCGAATTTGGACCCATCTTTTTCTAGCAAACAAGCCACTTGATGCCGGCGAGTTGATTCAGCGTTTGAAAGTTTCTAAGGCGCTCGTGAGTATGTCGCTCAGCGAACTCATCGGATACGAAGTTGTACTTGAGGCGGGAAAAAGTGAAAGAGGAACTCTTCTCTATCGAGCGAATGATAAAGTGATTGATGTGATCTTGTCGGTTCTCCGACGTCGCGAAAAACGTATGATGGGTCGGATTTCCACAGCCTGTCGGTCGGCCCGCGGAATTGCCGCAGAGGATATCGCCGCGATGCGCATGGACGAGCGTAAGCTCGATTTTTTAGCCACCATGGTTTCGGAAGCAGAAAAGAATTTAGACACCATTATTTCCCTGTATCAAGTTGACTTTTCTATGTGGAAAGGTCTTAACGGAGGGTCCCAGTAGGAGGCCCCAAAGTGTCAGATTTTCGCTCTTTAGATTTGTTTAATCCATCGCCAGAACATAAAATGCTTCGCGAAATGGTTCGCAGTTTCGTTGAAAGCGAAGTTGAGCCTCAAGCTCTTGAGTACGACCGCAAAGAAAAATTCAATCTTCCATTGTTCCGTAAACTCGGTGACCTCGGTCTTTTGGGGATCACGGTTTCTGAAGAGTTCGGCGGGTCAGAGCAAGACGCGGTTTCGGCGGTCATCGCCCACGAAGAAATCTCAGCCTCTGATCCTGGGTTTTGTTTGGCTTATCTGGCCCATTCTATGTTGTGTGTAAATAATTTTGCGGTCAACGCAAGTGCTGAACAAAAGAAAAAGTATTTGCCGGCGATGTGCACAGGTCAGTGGATCGGCGCCATGGCAATGAGCGAGCCTGATTACGGAACCGATGTCCTTGGAATGAAAACCACCGCTGTAAAAAGGGGCGACAAGTACATTATAAATGGTCGCAAGATGTGGATCACAAATGGTTGTATCGATGACGAAGGCACTCCCGCTGATGGTGTTTTAGTGTACGCTAAGACCGGCGAAAAAAATGGTAAAGCTCAAGTTTCTACATTCCTGGTTGAAAAATCGTTTAAAGGATTTTCTGTAGGTCAAAAAATCAAAGACAAAACCGGAATGCGTGGATCAAACACAGCCGAGCTTGTTTTCCAAGATTGCGAAGTACCGGTTGCAAACTTGATCGGCCACGAAGGGGATTCCATGTTGCATATGATGAGAAATCTTGAACTCGAGAGACTCACTCTCGCAGCAATGAGTTTAGGAATTGCAAAGCGCTCCCTCGCTGTCATGAATCGTTATGCGGGAGAGAGAAGCGCTTTTGGAAAGTCGCTCAATCACTATGGTCAAATTCAGAAATACATTGCTGATAGTTACGCGGAATACAAAGCATGTCGAACATATGTATACGATGTGGCTCGCCGAATGGACTTGGCCAAAGAAGGTGGGCGTATTGACTCCGACGGCGTAAAACTTGTTGCAACTACTATGGGTAAAAACGTTGCCGACCGTGCGATGCAAGTTTTGGGTGGATATGGCTATGTGGGTGAGTACGTTGTCGAACGTTTGTGGAGAGATGCAAAACTCCTGGAGATCGGCGGCGGAACTCTAGAAGCTCACCAAAAAAATATTACGCGCGATCTTTTTAAAACTCCCGCTTATATCGATTAATGTTTCCTTTTTCGAATCCTCTTGAGGTTGATAGTGGTTTTAGTGTTGACGTCAAAACCATTAACGATGTCGTCGGTCCTCTTTTAACAAAAGAGCGCAGGCAGAAGATCGACAGAGTGGTCGAGGGTCGATGTCAGAGTGTCGCCGTTATCTTAGAAGATATTTATGATCGGGGAAATGCTTCGGCTGTGATGAGAACCGCGGAGGCATTAGGGTTCTTGTCGATTCACATGATCGAAACGGGCGAAAAGTTTAAAGCTGCAAATCGAGTGACTCAGGGGGCAGATAAGTGGCTGCACGTAAAAAAATGGAAGTCGACCACGGAGTGCGTAAAAAACTTAAAGGGCCAAGGTTTTCGCATTTTCGTAACAGACTTAGAAGCAAGTAAACCCATTGAGCAAATTGATTTTTCAGAACCTTCAGCAATTGTCTTAGGAAATGAAAAAGAAGGAATCTCAAAAGAAATGCGGGAGTTGGCTGATGAGCGAATTATTATTCCAATGCCCGGTTTTGTTCAGAGTTTTAATATCTCAGTAGCCGGAGCGATCTCGCTTTATCACATTTATCTCACGAGACTCCAAAAGTGGGGTCAGGTTGGGGATTTAAACTCAGATCAACAAGAAATTCTAAGGGCCTTGTATACTCTCCGTACGCAAGATTCAGCGCCGGATATTCTTCGAGACTGGATAAAGAAAAAAGCCTCGCTGTAACGAGGCCTTTAGTAACTCAAATTCAACGTTCAACTAAGGATTACGGAAAAAACCCGCCACCGTCTCCGCCGCCACCGCAGTTATTGCCGCAGCCTTCGCTTGTGTCCGTGCGGCAAGTTGAAAGTTTTTTTCCACTCTTAGAGTAGATGACGCCTTCTTTTAACCATCCCACATCGTAACCAGCTAGCTTTCTGTTGATCAACGCTCGATTATCATTTGTTCCAGTTAAAGTTAGATCTTCCCATGTAAAACTATTTGCACTTTGGTTATAAATTCGAGCTGTAGCAGAAGTGTACATTTCGCTGCTAAAGTAAATCCAAAGCTTGTTGTTGCTGAAAGAGCAAATGCGACCTCCTGCGGAAGCCGTTGTCGCGCCTAAAAGTAATCCTAGAACTAAGAACAATTTCATGTGGTGGAACTCCTTTTTTGTTAAGATTAAAGACTCTTAATTTCGCTCTCGATCTGACTCATCGTCGCCGAGTTTTGTTTTTTCTTATTTCGGAGCTCGATTAAATTTTGTTCGAGCAATGACTTTTCTTCGGGAGTTGCAAGATCACTCATCTTTTGAAAAGCATTTTCAATTTCCAAAGAGAGACGCTCGTTATCTTGAGTTAAATCGTAGATCTGCAAACCTTTTTCATAGGCGGATTTGAACTTCGGAGTTAAGGAACCCGGGCAAACATCAGATACGGCCTGGCCTTTTTTACCCAAGTATAAGGCTTGTTCAGGAGCACAAAATTGAATAAGGCCTGCATTATAACCAGTGACTAAAGCATCGCGGTCTTTTTCATCGTTTGAGCAATCAGGATTGGTGCGAAGAGCGAGTTCAAACGGAGTTCCGCGTGCTCCTAACTTGCGCCCGATATTAAACCAGTCTCTTTTTTCGCAAGCTATACGTTGTTCTTTTTCAGGAGCCTCGGAAGAATGTGTGCAAGCGCTCAAAATGAGCCCAAAAACCACCGACAGAATGAGTAAAAATAACTGTGATCGCATCACCGACTCTTTACTTGAATCGAGTCCCTCTGTCACTCTCCGTCTCAGGCCTGTTTTCTATCAGTTTAGGCCGCTAAAGAATAAAAAGTTGAATTTGCTAATGGAAATAGGGGGTTATCTTGAATCGATCTGCTTTAGATCGGCTCTCAGCTGTTATTAGAGCGGAAAGAAAATTCATGGTCCGAGTTAAAAATGAGCTTTTTTTCAAAATTAGCGGGTAATTAATAGGGTCTTCATCAGGCTTTCGCGGTCAAAGCCTTCATAATCAAAGGCTGTCGAGCGAAGAGTTTCAATTTGAATCTTATTTTTTGAGAAGAGCTTTTTGGCATTCTGAACAAGGTCTTTTTCGGACCACTTTTCGAAATTTGTGCAGAAGATAAGTTTTCCGCCGGGTTTTAAAACACGAACGCAAAGATCCAAGAGCTCCGGAAAGTCTTTTTCAATTTTAAAAACCCTGTCCTTCATTCTCGAAAATGAAGGAGGATCGCAGATCGCAAGATCAAAAATACGTTGGCGCTTAAGGCAGCCTTGCAAAAACATAAAGCTATCACTTGCCCAAAATTCGTGTTTTTCTGAATCGAGTCCATTCAATGAAAAATTTTGTTTGCTCCACTCGAGAAACCCTTTACTGAGATCCACGGTGGTCACTTTGTTTGCTTGCCCTAAGGCTGCGGCCACTGAAAAGCCGCCTGTGTAACTAAAGAGATTCAATACTTCTTTGTCTTTTGAGTTCTCGCGAACCCATTGTCGATTGTACCGTT
Organism: Pseudobdellovibrionaceae bacterium; assembly: GCA_050186175.1. Lineage (GTDB taxonomy): Bacteria > Bdellovibrionota > Bdellovibrionia > Bdellovibrionales > Bdellovibrionaceae > JBFWYS01. The sequence goes on along the minus strand of JBFWYS010000118.1, from coordinate 4,516 downwards.
GATCTAGAAATAATCCAGGGGAGAGGCCTTGCTCAGATTTAAAAACATATGAAATCGAATTTTCAATTGCTGTCCACTCGCTTTTTGGTGATCCCTCAACGCTTAAATCCGAAGAGCCTGGGTTTTGGCCACGATTGAGCATTTGGCGTACAAAACCGTTTTCAAAAACACGGCTTTTGCAAAATTCGAGAAGTTTTTTCTTTTTTTCCTCAGGTAGGGTGTAGTCGTAAATCCAAAACTGCGAACCAAAAAGATCCATCCTGAAGTCGGGATCTTCTTCGTGAAAAAGACGAAGGCATTCATTTTTTTCCAGAGATTGAAGGCGTAGCCTCTTTTCGAGAGCAGAAATCCAGGTGCAAGTCGTTTCGTCCGAAAGGAGTTCAAGGTTTTCCATCCAGTCAGGAGCTTTGGAGTCGAAGTCAAAATCTTGATCGCGAAAAGTAAAACGAAGTTTTTTTGCGTGGAGAGCGAGTCGATGAAAAGCGCTTCCTCCATGTTCTTTATCACCTAAAAGAGAAATTCCTAAATCTTGAGCATGAAGGCGAATTTGATGAGGTTTTCCGGTAAAAGGACGCGCCTCTAAAAGCGTGATGTTGCCATTTTTAGCAAGAACTCGAAACTGAGTTTCAGCAAGATCGTCTTTGGCGGAAGAGTCTGAAACAAAAGTATTTCCTTTTTTTGTAATCTGCGACACGACCGTTTTCTCCGAGAAGGAGACGGAGCGATCGGTGAGACACCAATATGTTTTTTCAGCTTGTTTTGATTTCCAAATTTCAGTGAGTTCGGCAGCAGCTTCTGAAGATTTTGCAAGAACGATACAGCCTGAAGTATCTCGATCTAGGCGCTGGAACAGAAAAAGCTTCTGATGCAACTCGTGTTGCAGAAATTCGACAAGGCCCCATTTGTTTAAAGTCGCAGCATGACTGCTCATCCCATGAGGTTTTTCGACAAAAATAAAATGCGGAAAGTCCTTAAATTTCATATGTTTTCTTTCAGAAAAACGCAGCTGCACGAGGGCGTGGTATCACGAAGCACAATTTATCGTCACGCGTAAAAATTGACAAAATCATATACAGACACAGATTGGGTTTTGTTGGATATTCACAATGCGTTCCAGCCCTGTTCACAAAGGAGAATAAATGAACACCGTTAGGTTTCGTAAGATGGCTTTGGTAATTATTTTATCGGTACTCCCAGTTCTTGCTGGCTGCGGAATTCAAGCCATCCCTCAAGCGCAAAACACTGTTGATGCGGCGGTCGCTGAGGTTAACAACCAGTATAAGAGAAGAGCGGATCTGGTTCCGAACTTGGTTCAAGTTGTAAAAGGTTATGCCTCTCATGAGAAAGACACTCTTGATGCTGTGGTAAATGCGCGCGCAAAAGCAACTTCCGTCAATTTAGATCCGAGTAAGGCGACTCCTGAGCAAATTCGTAGTTTTCAAAATGCCCAGGGTGAATTGTCACAAGCTCTCGGTAAGTTGATGATGATTTCAGAAAATTATCCGAACCTAAAAGCGGATACGCAATTCAGAGATTTGCAAGCTCAGCTTGAAGGCACAGAAAATCGCATCACCGTAGCTCGTAATCGCCACATCGAAACCATTAAAGAGTTTAATAATTTAGTCACGGTTCCGCCAACCAGTTGGACGAATTCAATTTTGTATCACAAAGAAAAAATGCCTCAGTGGGATGTGGCTGAGAGCGAAAAAGAACAAATCCAAAAGCCACCGCAGGTGACTTTCTAAGTGAGTTTTAAGTCCTTGATTTTTTCTCATCTAATATTAATGGCTTCGCTACTAGGCGGAGCCATTTCTTCTTATGCTCAAACATTTGAAGTTCCAGCTTTAACTGGGCCGGTTGTTGACCGCGCTGGTTTTTTATCACCGGAAGCTGAGAGATCGATTTCTAATTACATTACGTCTTTACGGGAGCGAGGAGGAAGTCAGATTCAGGTTTTGATTCTTCCAAATCTCGGAGGATTAGAAATTGAAGACGCATCGATTCGAGTCACTGACAAGTGGAAGTTGGGCGACGCTAAAACAGATCGTGGAGTTTTACTTTTTTTAGCATTACAAGAGCGACGGATGCGAATCGAAGTGGGGCAGGGGCTCGAGGGAGAAATTCCCGATGTTTATGCAAAGAGAATCATCGCTGATGTTGTTTCTCCGCGCTTAAAAGCAGGAAGCCCTGATGATGCGATTGCTGCTGGCGTGAAGGCCATCGCTTCGCTTGCGGATCCTAAACTTGTCGACATGAGTGAAGCCGATCAAAAGGCTTTGTACATGAAACGAAGTCGTCAAAAAGAAAAAACTTCGATGCATGACCTGATTGTATTTTTGTTAGTTTTAGCATTTGTCATTTTATTCAATTTTATGAGGGGTGGCGGCGGCGGTTTTGGTCGACGCAATGGCGGAATTTGGATGGGTGGTGGAGGCTTTGGAGGAGGCGGAGGCAGCGGCTGGTCTGGCGGGGGTGGCGGATTCAGTGGCGGTGGCGCCTCGGGTGATTGGTGATGAGTATAAAAAAATGGGCAACTAGGTACATTTCGGAGACGGGACGAAGACAAGTGAGTCTCGCGATTGGCGAGGCTGAGAAGTACACTTCAGGCGAAGTCGTGGTAGTGGTTGCAAAATCATCCACCACGGTGGGGCATGTTCCGTTGATGCTCACGTTGATTTTGTCTTTGTTTGGAATCGTTTTTCAAGTTCCAGAGTGGACATGGTTGTACTTTTCGCATGCTGAAATCTTTTGGCCGGTTTTGATTTTAGTCTGTTATGGAATCTCTCTTCCGCTTAGCAAGATTGGATGGGTTCAGAGATTCTTAACGGCAAAAAAAGATCAGGCGGTTCAAACTTTTAGAAGAGCACAGTGTGAATTTCACTCGGCCCGAGTATCAAACACAGAAAAAAGTACGGGTGTATTGATTTTTGTTTCTCTCAAGGAACATAAAACAATTGTATTAGCAGACAAAGGAATTGCGGATCGTTTTTCAAATACTACATGGAAAGAAGTTTGTGATTTAGTTGTCGAAGGAATAAAAAGGAATGATTTGGCGGGGGGGCTTATCGAGGCCATTCGGCTCTCAGGATTGCATCTGAAAAAAGAATTCCCGGCCGATCCAGATAATAAAAATGAGCTCACAAATGAGCTTTTAATCATTGAATAGGAAAATATGTCTAATAGTTCAAATGCAGAACAATCTAAAATTTTAATCAGCCAATCCGTAGCTATTTTAGTGGATGGCAATAATATGGAACGAAGTATTCACTCGGAAACGAAGAACGAAAATACGATGCTGAATTTTAATACTTTAATTCCAGCCCTCCTTGGAAATCGAGCGCTCAATCGGTTGATTTACTTCAGAGAGGGAAAAGCGATTTCAGGAAAACTCAGAGAAAGATTGCACACGCTTTATCATGGGAGTGTAACTCCCTGCCATAAAAGCGCGGACATTCCGATCACGATCAAGGCAATGCAGTTGGCGGCCAAGGTCGACACAATTATCATTATGTCAGGAGATTCTGACTATATTGAGTTGGTAAAACATTTAAAGTCAGAGGGAGTGCGTGTCGAGATCGCGGCGATTCCTCACTCTACCGCCGAGAGTCTTGTTGAAGAGGCGGATCACTATCATGCGATCGACGAAAAATATTGGTTCACGTTTAATCAGCCTACAGGAAGAAAAGGGCGGCGTTAAGGTCGCCAATCAAACTGGGAGCTTTTACTCTCTCAATTTTTTGCTAACAGATTTTTGATCGACTCAAAAAACAAAAACTCAAAGTGTATGTTAAATTTTCACCTCCTGGGCCAATTGTTCGCGAGGTGATTGATGAAATGTACAAATTGTCAGGTGCAACTGATTCAAATTTTTTCTGACTTAAAAATGTGCCCAAAATGTAGGGACTACGTTTGCGCTTGGGAGATAAAAACAATACGTCCTGAGAACTCTGACCTAAAATGGCTCGAAAAACCCTCATTTAACCCATTTTCGCACAGCAATATCCAGGAACCCTCAGTTGATTTAGATCCAGCCGATGATTTATAAATTAGCTCCAATCCATTCGCACCCATAGCTCAATTGGATAGAGTATCAGACTTCGGATCTGAGGGTTCCAGGTTCGACTCCTGGTGGGTGCACCAAATTTGCGCAAGCAAATTTCCTCTAATTTCCAATTTCAAATTTCCAGCGCAGCCGAAGGCAAGCTCCACCCTCGTGCGCAAATTTGGAGAAATTGGAGATTCGAAATTTGAAATTAGAGGACCTAGATTTTTAGAAATTTGATCTTGTTGACCCATCTCCATTGTTCAGACCTAATGACTTCTTAAGGAGACCTTTGTGAAGCATCTCATTACATTCATGTTGTTTCTTTCATCAGCGACCGCATTGGCGGAGCGAAAGTTTGCTTGCAATGCAGTTGATAGCATTGACCGAAAATCCTTATTTGAACTTTCAATTGATACTGGAGTTATAAAGGTCAAAAGCCTTGAGATAAAAGATGCGGATTGGCGTACGCTT
>JBFWYS010000117.1:0-9190 GCA_050186175.1 Pseudobdellovibrionaceae bacterium | reverse complement strand
TCCAATCGACGTTAATGTGCACGGCCTGACTTTTTTTCTCGGCTTCCTTAAGCATTTCATGAGATAGATCAAGGCCCGAAATGGAAAGTCCTTGGAGAGCTATAGGTAGAGTTAATCTCCCTGTGCCACAAGCTATTTCAAGAAGAGGACCACCGAAGTGTTGAGCCTTTTTTACATAAAAATGTGTATCTTCAACTTGATCTAAGTGCATAAGATCGTAGAATCGACCATCGGAGTAAAGAGGATCTGCCATGGCGGGCTCCCAACGTTTCGATGATTTAGGTTTTTAACATGAGTTCAATGCCTTCTGGCATTTATAGAACAACTGAAGGAAGGAAATTTGTAAATGAAAAAAAGAATTATTTTATCCGCTATTCTGGGAATGTTTTTGAGCAGCTGCTCCCACAGCAGCAGATGCAAACATTGTGAGATGAAAGGTGAACATCAAGATAAGACTGCAATTGAAAAAGCCAAGGCCGTGGCGGTGTTGGTCCCTGCAAAAGGACAAAAAGTATCAGGCACTATTTCGTTTTTGCAGGATGGAGACACGACAAAAGTAACTGGCGAAATCAAAGGTTTAAAGAAAAACAGCAAGCATGGATTTCATATTCATGAGTTTGGCGACTGTTCGGCTGCAGATTTTACAAGTGCTGGTGGCCACTTCAATCCTGAGGGTCATCCTCATGCAGGAATTCAAGATCCACAAAGGCATGAAGGAGATCTAGGCAATCTTCAAACGGATGCAACCGGCACGGCTAAGATTGATTTGTCTGTTAAAGGAATGTCGGTTCAGAACGGCATTGCAGGTCGTGGTTTGATCGTCCATGAAAAGGAAGATGATCAAAAAACACAACCAACAGGTAATGCGGGCGGCAGACTTGCCTGCGCTGTTATCGGCAGCTCAATGGCTCGGTGATTCATCTTTCAAAAGGTGGATTTCTCCAAACGTAACCTTCATCGAGACCTATTTGCTGTGAAAACTCATCGGTAAACAGGCCTTCGAATTTTAAAGTATAAGTATAACTCGGGTAAGCTTCTACGCCGTGATAGTCGCGAAGATTGAAAAAATAGGCTCTTACTTCTGGAGGAAGGTAAATTTTTTTATCTTTCTTTTCGTCATAAACGTAGATTCCACGATTTAATTTTGAAGTGACGTTAATATGGTGATCTTGATGAGGAATTTGAATCCAATCCCTGTGTGTGGGAATCGGATAATAGGGATAAGTGCAGAAAATTAAAATTCGGCCCAGAACTTTAAAAGGTAGCGTTTTTGCAAACTCAACGACTTTGGGAAAAAGTTCGAGACCCTCTTTGGTCCAGAAAGGTTTGATCTCCTCCCACCCTGACGTTGGTGCAATATTGCGGACATACAAAAGTTGATGCCAAACTGGAGCGGATCCAAGAACCATATAACAATATTTTTGGCGCTCATGGCGAGTCATCTTTCTCATGGCTTCTCGATGTTTTCCGGTCGGATCTAATTGACTTAGATTATTCATGACCTCGCTTTCGAGATCCCCACCAAACGCATTTTTTAATTTTGGAGGAATTTGTCCGCGAACGCTGCCGCCTGGTATCGCGTCTCTTGTTTTTGCGATGCCAACGCCGATTTCAAAATCGAGTTCCGCAAATTTTTCTTCGCTTAGCAAAAAACCGAGATCGAGAAATGGACGCCCTGTAACACCTTTAAGGCCGATGTCCTCATGTTTAAAGGTTGTTTGTCCAAACTCTTTATCTTGCGGTCGAATGATGCGGTGATACTGATGCATATATTTATTATTCCTGAGTTAAACTCAGAATCTCAAGTTCTAAAGTTGGCAGAGAGAGTTGTTGTTGAACCAGGTGCGTAATCCAAGATCCCTCTTGAACTCCTCTTTTGCGCCATCCAATCCGGGCTCATAAAAATATAAATTCTCGTGTCCTATTGAGTGGAGATAATTAAGAAATTTACGTGGTGCTTTGCTTTGCGCATTTAGCCCATAAACAATTAAGGGCTGATTTCGAAAACCCTTCCAGTCGAATCGTATTTTGTTGCGAAACTCAGGAGCCACTTCACCTTTATCGTCGAATTTAATGTCGATTTTGTAGGTATAAGGAATGGATCCACAATCGAGAGCCACATTTGAGTCGACGAAAATAGGTTTTACGCCAGACTCAATGAGTTTCGAAGCTGCAGCCAAGTCGGTGGGAATAAAAATCTTATGATCTTCAGCGAGAGCCGACTCAAAAGACAAAAGAAAAAAAAATAATATAAAATGCATTAATACTCCAGATCAAATCGAAAGAGATCAAAAAGTGGTCTTTTTATAGGTAACTCAGGAAATCCAAAGGGGGTAATCTGAAATACTTTTGCCTGAGAAGGAAAAAGAAAAACACCTTTTTTTTCAAAGATCCAGGTCGATTCGTACTTTCCGCGGAGAGGATAGGAGTCGGACCCGATCTTTGTTTTTACGAACTCGGAAAGATCTTCCCCTTTTTCATTTAAAACACGAATGAAGAATTCACTCTTCGGAGTCCAATGCAAAGACATTTGTTGCTCAATCTCATTTAAAACTTTTGAAAATGAAAGTCCTTTTTTTACTTCTTTAGGCTCAAGGCTAATTGTCACGGCTCTTAAATAAACATCAGGAGAAGCCATAATATAATTTTGGTCCAGAAGAGGTTTAAAGAAGCCAAACATTAAATCTATTTTAGCGGAAACTAAGACGATATCCGGAGGCCACTGTATAAAATAATTGACTACATTTTTATTTCCCTCAGGTTGCCCAGGACCAAGAAACCAGGCCTCAGGAAGACGGTCTTGAATAAGACCAAGAGAATCAAAATAACGAACATATTTAAACTTCGCGAAATAATCAGTGAGGTAGATGATAGTTTCGCGCTGTTCAGAATTATTGTGAGTTTTGATCAAGACAATTTTATTTTTGATAGCTGAATAGGTTTGAAATAAAATCAAAGCCGAAATCGCAATAAGCAAAGATCTTTTATTCTGACGCTCAACAAATGCTTGAAAGTTAGACGCTATGAAAATCGAAAATAAAGGAATCAGAGAAGCAATGTAAAAAGGCAACTTTTCTGGATGAACGATCATGAAGAAAAGTATAAGCAAATTGAATATTAGAAAAGGTCGAATATTTTTGTCTTTTTTTAAATTAAAGAGGGAATATATCAGAGACACTAGCAGAAGAGTCGAAAATACATAGTCAGTGCGAAGAAAACGAAAAACGTACTTGAAGCTTTCTACACTAAAATAAAAGAATCCCTGACCAGCAGAAGTAAAGGATCCTAAGTAGATCCGGAAGGCATCAGCAAGACCGACCTTCCCAATTTGAAATGTAAAAAAAGCCAATCCGAGAAGAATGAGCGATGTACTTACGATCCGAATAGGCGTTTTGATTTTGGTTCGGAAGCTTTTCTCAGATTTTGTTAGAAACAAAACCAGACTCGCGAAAATAAGATAGACAGCTTTGGGAGTAGCGAAAAATGCCATTGCGAGGAAAAGGAAAAACAAAACATGTTTTTCCTTTAGTTCGAAGTACAGAGCTAAAAGAACAAAGGTCGTCGCAAGAAAATCGGATCGTATTTCTATTCCACGAAGCGAAAAAATATAAGTGCTAATGCATAGAAATGCGGCAAACAAAGGCCAAAATTTTGACGAGTTGTTGCATCTTGCAACCTTATAAACGAGAAACGAAATAAGAAGGGCATTCAAGCCAAAGAGAAGTCTTCCTAGATCAGCTACAACAAATCCTTCAGGTAGGGGAACTCTTGTAACCAGCCAAAGAATAAAATTAAAAATGGGTTTGGTTTCAAAAACAAAAAAGGAATCCGTAAATAGTGCTTTTGAAATATGAAGGGGCCAAAGTTCCGAATCTGTCCAAAAAATTCGATAGGCACCGAACATAGTTAGGATTCCCAAATAAGTAAGGATTATTAACAGACAAAAGGCTCCAGTTCTTTCCAGGTTTTTAGATAACACAATAATTCCGATATTTTTTTATACTTTTAGAAAGAAGATCTAGCCACTGCTCTCTTTGAACTTTTCCCCATATACAAAGCATAAGTTTTCTGGAGTCTCCTTGTGGAAGATGGGACCCGTGACTGGCGAGATAGTTGTTCATCCCAAACCATTGAGTGTCAGGAGGAAGCACAGGATAGATTTCTTCCGTGCTCAGATCTCCGGTTTTTTTACTTCCTCTTAGGATATAGAATGTAGTTTCTGGAGTGTCATTGATCAGGGGAAAACGGAAAGTCGAGGGACCTAAAGAAGGGTCCTCTTCTCTTGAAACGTCCTGATGAGGAATCACATCCTTGAGTTGCTCTAAGATATAAACTCGCTCGATGTGTTGAAAAGGTAAGGTTTCTATTAAAGAAATGAGTTCTTGAAATTCATTACGCGCACTATTGGACCATCGTGATCCCGGAATTTCTCCAGCTTTAGGCGTTTCTCCTTGAATGCGCAGATGCAGAATGTACCAAGGAAAGTCGATGGCTTTTAAAAAATCATTCCTTGCAATCTCCTTGTTTGTATCAAAGAAGTCGATTAATTTTCTGCGGTCGATTTGGATTTTTGGAATATCAAGGGGAACAAGTAAGTACTGAGCCAAATTCTCTTTGGCGATTCGACTCTTGAAATTTTGCAAGCGCGCTCCAATATCGATCATCCCACGCCCTTTTTCTTTTTTCTGTTTCAACTCTCCAGTTATTACTATTCTCTGGATTTCGGGTCATGGCAATAATCTCCTCATGCGAAAATCCGTATGAACGAAACATCGGATAAGCCCATATAAATTTAAAATAGGGTTGCCCTTTTTGGAGTAACCACTGTTTTTGGCAGTGATCAGCGAGTTGTTTGGCAGTTTCTGAATTCATTGTTGCGTGCTCCCAATAATAAGGATCCCAGGATACTTTTTGGAATCCATTTTTTTGAGGATTCCGAGTGTATTCGGCGTAGTCCATGGCTTTATTATCCATAGATGAGTCATAAGGGAGTATCCCTAGGACTCCAAACGAGGCAAAATCTAAAACGTCGTTGTTGAGAAGCCAATCGAGAGTGTCGAGCTGACTTTCTTGCGTTTCATAAGGTAGCCCCGTAATAAAAGAAGCTGCTATAAGGCAATTTGCTTTGTGGTTTTTGCGCATTCTTAGAAGAGTTTCTTTAACTTCGTCTGGAGGAACACCTTTTCCGGATTTTAGAGAAGCTTCACGATTAAAGCTTTCGAGTCCAAGCCAAACACCTCGACATCCAGAATTAACCATCAGATCAAATGTCTCGGGAAAACGAGCGGCGACATCAATGCGAGCATAGCTGATCCAATCAATTTTAAAAGGAAGGGACAAGAACATGTTACAAAGCTCATCTACTTTGTTTCTGGTATCATTAAAACAATCATCAGAAAAATGGTAGCCCGTGACTCCATATTCTTCGTAGTTTGCGATCATTTCGTTTCGAAGCGAACGCGTAGACTTTTTTACCGAACCGCGCTTGTCATAATGACAAAATTTGCAGTTGTATTTGCAACCTCTTGAAATTTCTATGGGAAGAGATTCACCATACTGCAAAGCCCATTTTTTATTCCATTTAATTGAAGGACAGAGTGTGCCTTCGTTAAGTGCTTTTCCTTGAAGAAATTTGAGCTCATTCTTTTTAAGAGAAACTGAATTGAGCTCTTCTTCAGAGCCACTAATAATTTCACTTATTAAATTTTCACCAGCTCCTGTCACAATGTAGTCAAAATGGCGAAATGGATCGTCAGGCTGATGGTTGCGCCAAATATGAAGTCCTTTCGCGCCTCCTAAAATAATTTTGCACTCCGGGTTAAATTCATTAAGCAAGGAACGGAGAGATCGCATCCACTTTTCTAGATCGTCCTTTTGATTGAACCAGAGATAACCCTCAAAATAACTTCGGGCTTGGTCGGTACGGAGAGGTTTTTTTAAATCCTCGTTAAGTAGAGGACTTAAGGGCTGAGTTAAAAATGTTGAAGATATTCCGATAACCTTGATCTCCGGACTTAAAAATTTTCGCAGGTATGAAAAAAAATTGGGAATGTCTGTGAACCAATCGATGACCAATGATTCTATCCCTTGTTTTTCAAGGTGTGATGCTAAAACGTAGGGACCTACGTACCTATTCACCCGGTATGACGCTCGTAAAGTGATGTCGTTAAGAAAGAGTGCTTGAATTGACATAATCGTAGTCCATTGTGATTCTTAAAAGCAGGCGTTCGTCTTTACTTGTGATAACGTCTCTTCTATGAACTGTGTTGTTGTTGTCGAAGATTACCAGATCGCCTGGTTTCCACTCGTGAGTATACAAATTGCCTTGGGAAATGGAATGCTCAATTAGGTCTGTCAATAACTCACTCGAATCCTTTTCGGAGAGGCCTTCAATAAAGCGGGTAAAATATTGGTCAACTGAAAGAGATTTTCTTCCAGAAACCGGGTGCACACGAACAAGTGGATGAAGGACCACTTCATTTTCCCAGCCAGTTGAATATCGGGGCACATGTCGGGCACGTAGATTTTCTATTCTATCTTTGATTCCTTTGCTTAAGGTTTCGTAGGCGATTTCCATATCGGCCCAGGTCGTAGCTCCTCCGCACCCTTTAGGAATAGATTGAGCGTAAAGACAACGAATTGGATACGGTTTTGACGGATGATGGGAGCCATCTGCGTGATACAACAATTCGATTTTTCCTAAAACTCCAAATTTATTTGAGACGCGAACCAGCTCTTTATGTGTCTCGTATTGGAAATGTTTTTCCAACTTCATTTCATCTTCAGTTGTCCAAATTTTTCCGATTGCGGAACAAAACTGGATGTATTTTTCGGGCGAAACAAGTTGGCCTCTAAAAATTAGAACCTTTGAATTGAGGAGTGCAGCTCGTAGCTCATTAGATGTCTCGTGATGCAAGGGCTGAGCGAGATCAAGGCCCCTAATTTCTGCACCGAATTTTGGATGGAGTGGATTTATCTTCATAGATATCCACCTTTTGGCAGCCCCTCTGAAAATGGATCTACAACCACAAAATGATATCGTGGCTCTGTCCCACAATTTATTGCAGAATGTGGTTTTCGAGTATCGACCCAATAAATATGTCCGTCTTTAGGTAAATGAAAAGGTATGTGATCGTGGAAGAATAAATAACTTGTTGGATGTGTTTGAAGCGCAATATGAAAACGGGGTGTCGTGTCCCAGTGCATAGAATAGCAGGAGCGTCCTCCAAGGCGCATCACACGAGCTCTGGCGCTTTTGCAATCTAGACAATTCAGTATTTTTTCAAAGACAGTGTCTTTGAACTGCGGGTTAATTTCGGAACAAACAGGTTCACCAATTCCTTTGATTCCACCTAAGTTGTAGTAGAGAGGATTTTCTACACCGGGTTCTGAGTTAACGCAGACTTGGTTGCGGTGGTCAAATAGAGGCAAAGCGATCTTGAGTCCTTTTTCAAGTTCAGACAATTCAAATTTAGTATCCAGCTTACGGAAAAAGGAATTTTGCATTCTAAGACCTCGAGCGCAAAAAAGCGATCACGACAGCAGAAGGATCAAACTCCCACCACCGTACTCGAAAACTCCATCGATTTGGAAACTTGTGGTGATTGTTGTGCCAGCCCTCGCCCCATGTAATGAGAGCCAACCACCAACAATTGGTACTTTTTTCGACCGTTTCAAAATTTCGATAACCAACCAGGTGATTGCCCCAGTTAGATAAGTTGCTGGCCCAAAGTTGGATCGCCATTGGAACTGCAAAACAGAAAATAAAAAACTCAAAGCCTAAAGAAAGCCAGAAAATTGCCCACGTGAATAGGATCGCGTGATAGTAGTTATGTAAAAATAAATGAAAACGGTCTGTGATGAGTCTTCGAACCGGCCATTTGTTAAAATCAGTTACGTAATGTGAAAAAAGAATTTTCAATCCACTTTGATGAGGGGAGTGAGGATCTTTTGTTTTGTCTGCATAGCGGTGGTGTTGTTTATGAACAGCAACCCAACCAATTGAACTTCCTGTCCCGCCCATCGCTCCTAAAAATGAAAACAAATACTCCAAGTATTTGTGAATTTTAAAGCTGCGATGAGAGAGAAGGCGATGGAATGTGATCGTGACTCCAAAGCAACCATTTAAAAAATAGACGAGGTAAGCCGTCAACCACAATTTCCATGAGTAGTTTTGAAAAAGTGCGTAAAAAACAAAAGAAGTGCTGGCAATTTGCAGAAGCGGAAAAATCGCCGTGTTAGATCTTGTAACACTCGAAACGTTCATGTCTGCCCTCGCGCTTCTAGCCGAGAGAAGTCAAATGAACAGTCTACCTCAGGCTTTAGATTCTTATGTAGGAGAAATTGTGGAGTCGCCTTGATAATTACCATATGAGGCCATAGAGAAAATCCGCTGTATGCTTTTTGTGCTGCCTCTTGAGGGTGATAGCCAAGTCCGATTGCTTTTTTCTGACCAATTCGCAAAATAAATTCAGCGAGCCACCTATTATGTTTATTAAATGTTAGAGCAAATGTCGTAAATCCTCTTTTTTCCGCCCACAAAATTTGCTTTGGAAAAATGTAATCTCCATGTAGGAAGCCATAACCTTTTTGGGTGGACGTTTTTCTTTCGGATTGTAAGGTGTGCGCACGAACTCCACCAATTGCAACTGTTTCTGGAGCAAACTCTGATTCATAAACTCCGCTAACAGCCACAATTCTCAGATCATCGTAAACAGCCGTCACTTCTCCATTTCGTTGAGAGAAACGTTTTTCCTTCATAAGGCAATAAAGAAAAGTTTCTGGCTTTTTACTCCAGTCGGTATATTGCCAATTCCGGCTACGCAATCGATTTTCCTTCTCCGCTTCCATACAAAAAACTTCGAGATCTCGAAGTAGAGAGGTATCGACCTCATCGCTGCAAAAACTGCGAACCGAATAGCTCATTTTTCCTCAAGACCTGGAATTTTGTGCACTGTCCATGAGCGTCGGTACTGGCGAATTTCATCCACAAGTTCTTTAAATTGAACCGGCTTTTCGAGGATTTTTGAAAACTGAATGCGTACCTCAACAATTCCTTGTTGATCATCGCATCGTCTGTTTTCTTTGCAGTCTCGAACAGACGGATAGATGCTTGTGCCACCCAACTGATATCCGAGTTCGCTCATGTAGTCAGTTAACCACATGTAGCCGATCACGCTTCCGTCGGATT
>JBFWYS010000116.1:0-9203 GCA_050186175.1 Pseudobdellovibrionaceae bacterium | reverse complement strand
CGGAGTGATTTATACGACTCCGAGTTTGATGAACATCAATCCGGAAACCAGCAATTTACCTTATAAGAAAAAAGTAAATTTGGGTCTCGACCTTCAGGGTGGACTTTATATGGTTTTCGAAATCAATCTCAAAGACGTGTTCGATCAGACCATGAAAAAAACGGCTGATGGAATTCACAAACGAGCTCAAGAAAAGGGAATGACTGTTACAGTGAAGAAGTCCGAGACAAAAACGGATTTTGACGATCCAAGAATCGTTTTGGAATTTCCTGCGGGATCTAAAGATCAACTCGAAAAACTTATTGGCGACGATTATTTCTTCGTCCAAGTTTTAACGGCTAACGATACCAATATGGAAATCGGCATGAGCATTGATCACCGCAATGATATTCGCACAAGAACTCTTTCACAGAGTATTCAAGTTGTACGTAATCGTATCGATGAGTTCGGAGTGACTGAGCCGAATATTGTGAGCCAAGGCAACAACCGTATCGTAGTTGAACTTCCAGGTGTGAAAGATATTGAAAGAGCAAAAGAGCTTGTCGGAAGAACTGCAAAGCTTGAGTTCAAAATCGTAAATGAAGAAAAATCAGAAGCAGAAGTTGCAGCTCTTATTGCGCAACTTGAAAAAGATAATAGCTTCTCCTATAAAGAAGGCGATCGTTTTTCAGCGTACGTTGCAAAAATCAACGAACTTGCGGCTGGAAAGATTCCTGCAGAAACAGTCATCGCCTTCGGAAGAAACGACAATCCGAATGCCCCAAAAGACTCTGCAAAAATTCCTTACTTGCTCACCTCTAAAACAGAAGTTTCGGGCGAAGACCTTATCGATGCCCAAGTTCAATACGACGAATACGGAAATCCAAACGTAGGCTTCCAACTCGATGCTGCTGCCGCTGGAAGATTCGGTGAGCTCACTTCCAAAAATGTGGGCAAGAGACTCGCGATCGTTCTTGACGGTCTGGTTTATTCAGCCCCGAATATTCAATCTCGAATCTCTGACCGAGGACAAATCACCCTCGGCCGAGGCAACGTAGAACAAACGATGAAAGAAGCAAAAGACCTTTCAATCGTTCTTAGAGCCGGAGCTCTTCCAGCACAACTTGAATTGGCTGAACAAAGATCTATCGGTCCTTCTCTTGGCGCAGACTCGATAAAAAAGGGAGTCAATGCTGGCTTAATAGGATGTCTTTTGGTTTTCGCTTTGATGCTTATCTACTACCGAATGAGCGGTGCGATCGCGATCTTCTCTCTGATCTTAAACGTTACCTTGGTATTCGCAGCTTTTGTAATGTTAGGTGCGACTCTAACTCTTCCAGGTATTGCCGGTCTCGCCCTCACTGTTGGTATGGCCGTAGATAGCAACATCATCATCTTCGAGCGTATTCGCGATGAATTGCGAGAAGGTGGATCAGTGAAAGCTTCCGTCGAAAGAGGTTTCGACAGAGCCTTCACTTGTATCTTCGATGCCAACATCACTCACTTGATCATTGCAATTATCTTGATCGCATTTGGTACAGGTCCAATCCGTGGTTTCGCAGTGACTTTGATCGTTGGTGTGTTCACAACATTATTCTGTGCCGTGACAGTTTGTAAGTTGTGTTTCGACTTGTGGGTCGGCAACAACCCCGACAAGAAAACATTGAGTATTTAAGTAGAACTAAACTGATACTTGCCTAGCAAGATTAAAGAAAATTGAGGTTTAACATGATGCACTTTATCCCAACAAATTTAGAAATCGACTTTCTAAAAATCAGCAAACCCTACATCATAGCGTCAACAGTCGCGATGTTTCTCACGATCATCGGATTCTTTACAGTAGGTGTGAACTACGGAATTGATTTCACTGGTGGAGCTGAGGTGACTGTCCAAGTTCCAAAAGACTGGGACATCGGAAAACTCCGCTCGACAATTGAACAGGGCGGATTGCATAACGCTTCCGTTGTACAAATTGGAACAGACGCCGAACTTCCGCAGTTCTTAGTAAAAATTCAGGCCAAACCCGAAGAGCTTTCAAAAATTTCTGAAGACGTAGAAAAAATCTTAACAGCAACAAACTCAGGCGCTCAGATTCTCAAATCAGATGTTGTTGGTCCTTCAGCGGGAGACAGACTCAAAAGATCCGCACTCCTCTCTCTGTTCTATGCCGCTCTCGGAATCTTGATCTACATTACACTCCGCTTCGACTTGCGTTTTGCCCCAGGAATCGTAAGAGCACTACTTTTCGATGTAATCTTGGTTGTGGGTGTTTGGATTCTCCTCAGAAAAGAATTCACTCTTTCAACTGTAGCGGCTCTTCTAACAATCGCGGGTTACTCGTGCAACGATACGATCGTAATTTACGACCGAATTCGTGAATACACGAAGATGCACCCGGATTGGAGTCTCGAGCGAGCAATCAACCGTTCAATCAACTTAAATCTAGAAAGAACAATCACGACAACATTGGCAACTTGCTTAGTTGTAACTTCTCTTTGGTTATTGGGAGGTCCAGTTCTAGCAGACTTCGCCTTCGCCATGTTGGTCGGTTTCTTGCTCGCAGTTTTCTCAACTCTTTTCTTAGCAAACCCAATGGTTCTATGGATGGAAAAACGAAGACTCGCGAGGCAGCAAGGCCTAAGGCCAAGTTCTGCAACCTAGATAGAAAAATAAAACATAATAACTACTAAAAACGCTCTTCTATGAAGAGCGTTTTTTTTAGTCTTCACAGACTCTCGACTAGGAAAAAACAAACTCAACCTAGCCAAGAGTCCCTGGTCACAATACAATAATCTTAAGTCACACGATGTGATCGCTTCTTTGTTGGGTGGATGAGTATGGAAACGAATTCTTCAAATCACGAAAAATTGTTCAATGAAATCTGTGAGAAACTCAATAGTTTGAGTCAATTGACACAAGAATCAGTTGCTCCAACAACTCCAGATCCAATGCTACAGGAGCTTTCAGAGGATCGCGCACGCATGAGTGATCAATTGATTGAGATGAGTTCGCTGAACGAAAGTCTTCGCAAGGATGTTGAGATTGCTCACACTCAGCTTCTTCAGGCCAAAGAACGCTTGCATGCCCAGTACCTTCGTTTCGAAAGCATAGAGCACAATTACATCACTCAGCTCGAGGAGTCTCAGCTCTCTCTCCAGAATCTACAAACCGACTACCAAGATCTGCACAGAAAATGGTCAAAACGAAGTGAGTTTAAAACCCGAATCCGCAAAGGACTCTCTCGCCTGCGTCGCAATCACATTGATGAAAAGTCTCAACTTCAGAACACAATCCGCGCTCATATTGCCGAAGTTGAAAAGACAAAGAACGAACTCAAATTCACAAGAACTGAGAGCCAAGCTGAACACGAAAGACACACGAGCAAAACTCAATCTCTCCAAGAAGAAGTCAAAAGACTCGAAGGTGAAATCCAAACTGCACAAAATGAGCTTCAAAATCTTTCTAGAGAACAAGAATTACGTTACGAGGCCGAAAGAAAAATTTTAGCGATTCAGCTTCAAGAAGCCACTCTCAAAGAAAAAATCGAGGCCCTTACTTTGAGTGCCGATGATTACAAACGAGAATCCGCTTCGAGAATCCAATCGATCGAAGAAAGTCTTCAGTTCTACAAAACACGAGAAGCTGAGTTGATGAAAGAAAAAACTCAGATGATGAACCAATCCGAAATCGACTTGCGCCAAATCCGCGAAAACCTCAATCACTACCAGACACTTCTAGAAGAAAGAGAAAAACTCCTCAATAGAGCCCTTCAAGAAAAGACTGAAACTCTTCAAGCTTTCGAGAAGGCTGCAGCCGACTTAGAACTTATGACTCGCCAAAAAATCGAGCTCGAAGGACAAAACGCAAGCCTCTTTAGCGATTTAACTTTGATCCAAACTAAAACGGCGCATGTTGAGCAAGTGGTCCAGCAGGTGACCGAAAAATACAGAAGCGAACTCGAGAGAATCGAGTCTCTAATTGAATTTGAAAGAGTCGAAGGCAAGAAGCGCAATCAAGAACTCGACAACAGAAAACGCCTTATCGAAGAGAAAAACAGAAAGATTCGTGACCAGGAACAAGAAATTCTCGACCTGCACGCTTTGGTAGAAGATTTAAAGGGCCAATTGGCAATCTCGCAAAACGAGTCCGTAAAACCAAAAACGATCCTCACTCAGAATTTAAGTCCAGCAATTAGCCCTGTGGCTTCTGCAAATCCAATTCCAAAAAACTCTTCAATTTTTGGCGGCTTTGCTAAAAAAGCAGAAGATATCTCCTTGAGTGATGATGCTCTTAGGAAATATGAAGAGATCCAAAGAAGGAATATGGATTTGGATTCTTTGAACGGGCTTTAGGTATTAACTTAATTGTTCATGACTCTTGCTTATCTGTTTTCTTAGTTGTTCGCATAACTGGGCCATCCATGAGCAGGTCATTCTCCGGCCGTCCTGGCCTGGAAAGCATGTTTTACCAGAGGTTTAAACGACGAATTTTAATGAAATAATGGGGAGGGCGAAAAATGTCCTAAAAAACTCTGAGCACGGTCGGCCTCGATGACCTACCTTTAGGGGTATTCGGAGCCTCGGCCAGGGACGCGAGTCCCAATTGCAGTATGCATGCTCTACAATTGAAAAACCTAATTCTAAAAAACAGAACTCTTCTCTCAAATCACTCCACCTGCTGAAGAAACATCTTCAAATACCGTCCCTCGGGAAATGAATGTAAGAACGGATGATCTGCGCCGTGACCTCCACGGCCTACAACAATCGCCTTTTTCTTCCCCCGTGAAGCCGACTTAGAAAGTGTCTCGGCAAAATCACTCTCAATAAGAAGTCCTGAGCAAGAGCATGACACCACCCAGCCTCCCGACCTAGCAATTCGGAACGCTTGAGAGTTCATTTTTAGGTAAGCGTGACGTCCAATCGGCACATCTTTTTTATTCTTAATAAACGCCGGCGGGTCTGCAATGACGATGTCAAAAGAACTATCCGCAAATTGCGTAAGCTCTTCTAGAACATCCCCTTCGACCGCAGTGACCGAACAATCACTGTGCGCACGAACATTTTTCGAAGCAAATTCAAGAGCCGTTTTAGAAATGTCAAAGAGAACGACCTCGCAAGTGATATCCATTTCTTTGCAAAGAGCCGCTAACTGAGTTCCCCAATGACCAACGTAACAACATAAATCTAAAATTCGAATCGGACCTTCTGGCTTTGAAATTTTCCATGAACGCTCAAGCATTGAAAGAACGATCTGAATATTTTCCCACTGATCTAAGAAAAATCCGGTCTTTTGCCCTTCAACTAAATCGGCTTTCAAAATTAATTGTCTTCCGGCAGCCCCCTCAAGAACAAGCGGTGCTTGAGTCAGGTCAAAAGACCCAAGATCTTTTGCAACCACAGGCGCATCGACGGTAAGACCTTCAAGCTTTCGAACTTGGACGTCATTGCGAACAACTAGGCCGGTCTTTTGCCAATCAAATTCACTTAAACCCTCTTGCTTCGCCATTTCTGTAAGTTCTTGAAAAAAGGAACCGAGGTCTCCAAGTATTGAACTCGCACCTGCAGAGAGAACTTGGACAGAAAAAACCTGCCCAGTGTAATCGCCGTTTTTAAGAGTGAAATAATCAACAATTAGACCAGGAAAAAAATCAGACTCACTAAAACAAAGACGAAATGAATAATGACAACCACTCTTGATACGTCTCTTCCAAGCTTGAACTAATTTGCTAAGAAGATGTGATCTTTCCCACGGAGTTGACTCGCCACTGCTCCCAAAACTCAAAGCACGAAAAGCGATAAGAGAATGGGGATTGCCATATCCGCGAGCCACGACTTCACCACGAAAATCTCTAAGTTCAACGGGAGCACCCGGCAAAATTCCTTTCGGACTAGCGGCCAATTCGTTAGAAAAAACCCACGGATGTTGAGAGCGAATTCTGCGATCTTCACCTTTTCTTAAAGTCCACGTGATCACGGTTCAAAACCTTCGCCAACCTCAAGACTTGAGTTCGGAATAAAGTGGGCTTTTTCTTTTCCTCGAGTATGTACACGAAGAGTTTTATCTAAATAACTTGTCTCGATAATTTTTCCACTCACGCAACTCATTTTAGATGGGGCCTGTGAGTCTGCGCAGGACTCAGCATTGTAAGCACTTTCGGTATAGGTGATTCTGTAAATCACCGTTTTGCCTTCTTTTTGAATTTCAACGATTCGCAAAAGCTCAGTATCGCCCTCAGCCTGATAGGGGCCTTCAAGAATTGTATCTGCCCACAATTGCGCTAGTTCAAAAGCGATTTCTGAAAATACCTCGAATTGTTTGTGGTCATTCACGCGAGTGGCACCCCAGGAATAGGCTTTCAAAGCTTCAGGGCTTTTTTTGCAGTAAACACGAGCCTTTGAAAAATCACAGAGAGCCTCAATCGTTTTTACTTCTTCTCGAAGTTCTTTTTTGCTCGTTTCAGCCAGCGACAATACACTCAAAAATACGACTGAAAATGCAGTTCCCAAAACGCGTATAAAAGCCATACAGTCTCCATTTCCGGCCCTATTTCTGGAAGTGTCTTTTTATCAGGTATAAAAACGAAGTCCAGAAATCATTTCTATAGGTAAAAAGCTTCAAATTCCGAGCGCTTTAAAGAGATCTCTAACGAGATTTAACCGCAAAAAGAAGGAAAAGAGATCTTTGGATCGATTGGAAATTATTATCGCTGCCAAAGAGCAAAGTCTTTCGCCCATCTGGCAACTTCGGGCCAAAAGCGATGGCCTCTAAGTTATCTAAATCCTTAGGATCATTCATTAAAGGCAAAATAGTATCAAAATCCAAGATTAATTTTTTAGCAAGAGTTTTGACCTTCTTCGAAAGAGTCGGCTGACTTGAAACATCATCTTGAGATCCGAGTGTAACTAAAAACAGTTTCAAATCGTCTGTATACTTTCCAAACTCAATCACCGTGGCTCTCTCAAGAACAAGAAATTGATCTTCGCTCACAAATAAGATTTCAGAAACCCCGGAGCCGACAACCTTACTTGTCAGACCTTGCTGCTCAACCGGATCCAGTTGATAAGCCCACTCAGCAGTTGCCTGAATTTTTTCTCCAGAAATCTCGTACTTAATAAATCGAACTGTCCCACCCACCTTAAAATTACTATCAAGACCGTCTTGAATCAAAGTCTCTTCGGTTCCGACCAAAAACCATTTCCCACTGGGTGCCAAAGACATCCCCTCAAAACCATTGTTATTGCGAATTCCTCGCATTTGGAGCCCCGTCGACTCAGGGATAAACTTAGAGGGAACGGTGATGTCACGAATCCATTTTCCTTGGGCGGTGACTTCTAATAATCGAGGTTTCAGCCGTGGCTTTGTTTTATTATCCCCTTCGGACCCGATTAAAAAATTTCCAGAAGGGAGTTGAATGAAAGATTCCGGATCAAGAGCCTCTTTTTCTTTCTTGTTTTGATCGATGAAGATCACTTCTTTCGGCTCAACTTCAAATGAAACTTTTTTGTCTTTGTCGGTCTTCAGTTTGAAATTTAAAAAGTAAAAACGACTTTCATTGATGCGACCACGATCATCGGAAAGGGAGTAAAAACCATCCTTAGTTGCATCAAAAATGAGAGATGAAAGACCACCGACAGTAGTTTTTTGAAATTGCTGATTAAACGAAAGCGTAAAATCAGCGACATACTCAATTTCAAATGCGAAAGCCGTCGAACTTAAAACCAGGCTTGTTAAAAATAAGAGGACTTTCGCAGTCATAAAATACTCGCAATCTAAAGATTAAAACTACCGCGCAGGTACTATTTACGAAGTTTGGCCAAATTCACAGTGTTTTCAAGAAGAGTCGTAATCGTCATCGGACCCACTCCCCCGGGGACCGGAGTCGCTGCAGAAACCCAACCCTCAAGTTCTTCGAATCGAACATCTCCGCAAACCGAGCCACCTGATCCTGAACCATGAATTCCGACATCAATTACAACCGAACCTTGTTTGAAATCGTCCTTTCCGAGGAAGCGTTTTTTTCCGGCGGCAACAACAACGATATCTGCCCTTCGCAAATGGTCTTGCATGTTTTCTGTTTTTGAATGACAAACTGTGACCGTCGCGTTGGCTTCACTCAACAAATGCGCCATCGGTTTTCCAACAATCTGACTGCGCCCAATTACGACCACATTCTTTCCTGCTATCGGAATATTATAGTGTTCAAGAATTCTCATCACACCCAGTGGAGTACAAGAAACGACTTTCTTTTTTCCCACCCAAAGAAGACCCATGTTGAAGGTGGTGAGGCCGTCAGCGTCTTTATCTGGAGAAATCGTCTCCAAAACTTTTTCCGATCGAATTTGTGCCGGCACTGGCATCTGAACGAGAATTCCGTCGATTTTTGGATCGTCATTAAATGCACGAATCTGTTTTAGTACCGACTCCTCTGAGGAAGAGGCATCCATGTCTACTCGTACAGAATAGATTCCCAAACTTTCGCAGGCCTTTTCTTTGTTTCGCACATAAACTTGGCTCGCCGGATCTTGCCCTACAAGGATAACAGCTAAACCAGGCGGAAAGCCCCTTTTAGACTTAATGACTTGAACTTCCTGCTTGAGCCTTTCGCGAACAGCCTTAGAAACTTCGCGTCCGTCCAAAATCATCACGTGGGCCTCCATTTCAGGGCTAATTTTATAGCCTGTCGATATTCCTTATACTGGAGAGTCGAACTCATAAGAAGAGTTGACCGCATTTTCGCTATACATTATTTTGACCCAAGAAGTCCCTAGACTAACGCAATGCAAAGGCAGGTCCCATGAGCGGAGAAAAAGTAAAACTCTCAAAAGATGGATCGTCGATCGATTTCACAGCTTCTGAAAGCATCCCGACATCGATGAAAAAATTCCGCCAAAGCCCTGAAATCGAGGGTTTCTATCGTTTTATTTACGAAAACGATTTGCAAAAAGAGGCTCTCGAAATTCTAGAGAAAATTATTCTCCAAAGAAAAGCTGCTAAAAAATCAGCTAAAGATTCTGCCAAAGAAACGGCTAAAGCTGCAAAGGCTGCAGCAGTATCTCCTACACCAGCACCGGTTAAACCAGCCAAAACAGCTGTAAAAACACCGCCTGCCAAGACGGCTTCCAGTAAGTCGGCTCCGGCAACAAAGGCAAAAGGTGCCGCAAAAGCAGCTTCCGCCAAAGGAAAACCAAAAAAGAAGTAATTTTCGTTTTAAATGTCCGAAATCC
>JBFWYS010000115.1:0-9223 GCA_050186175.1 Pseudobdellovibrionaceae bacterium | reverse complement strand
GAGTTAAAAAGATTAACAATTCGGCTTTATTGTTTGTTGTTGTTGTTGCTGCAAAAAGTCCTCCGAGAATAGGGATTTTTCTGAGCCACGGAACGCCGTCTTCAGAATTCGTGGAATCATCTTGATAGATTCCCCCGATAACTGCCGTCTGTCCGTTGCGCACAATGACCGTTGTAGAA
Source organism: Pseudobdellovibrionaceae bacterium (assembly GCA_050186175.1). Lineage (GTDB taxonomy): Bacteria > Bdellovibrionota > Bdellovibrionia > Bdellovibrionales > Bdellovibrionaceae > JBFWYS01. Next base: position 9,044 of record JBFWYS010000115.1, on the reverse strand, counting down.
GCATTTCTTGAGTTGACTGAGAAGTTATTTGTTGGATCTTTGGCGCTTGCAAATTCTCTCACGACATTTAAAGCCATAATGACAGAGTTGTCGGCTGTTATTTGTGGTGTCACTTTTAGATTTAATGTCACATCTTTGTAAGTCACGCCCGTTGTGACAACTCCAGAAACGTTTGTTGCTTGAGTGATCGGCAACTGAGTTCTTTGTTCGATTGATGCTTGCTGGTTGTGAAGAGCTACGATTCGTGGTGATGAAAGAACTTTTACTTTTTGCTCATTTTCGCTCAGAGAAAGAGCCGCCGATAAATCTCCGAAAATATCCAAGGTTCCCAGAGTGAAACCAGCATTGAGATTTCTTCCTGCAATTGTAGAAGAATTGTTAACTCCCAAAGACGGTCTCATGTTAATAGCTCTTCCGCCCATATCACCGACCCGCTGAGCTCGTCCATTAAATCCCCAGTTAACGCCGAATTCTCGAGAAAATGATTCGCTGGCTTCGACGATCTTTCCTTCGATGAGAACTTGTGGGGGAGCGATGTCGAGACTCTTCACCACTTGCTCGATCCGTTTTATGTTTTCATCGGTGTCTGTGATTACTAATGAACCGGTCCTAGCATCTGCGACAACTTGTCCTCTTTTTTCGGTGAGGAAATTTTTAACCTGTTTTTCCATGTCGTCGACTTTTGCATAGCTCACGGGAATCAAGCGAACTACAAGAGGCGCCAATGTTTGACGGGCCGCCGTGGAATCGATGACGGCTTTCTCTTCTTTTTGGAGATCCGCTAATGTTGCTATTCTTAGAATATTTCCTTGGCGGACATATCCCAACTGTCGTGATTTAAGAATGACCACAAGAGCCTGGTCCCAAGGGACTTGTCTGAGCTTTAGGCTGACGGCCCCCCCAACACCACTGTCGATAACCATATTAAGTCCACTCTCCTCAGCGATAAACTTGAGCGCTTGTTTCAATTCCAAGTCATCCATTTCGATTGAAATTGGAGAGCCATAGAATTGCTGATTGTTTGTCAGATAAGCTTCCAACGAGCGGCTTGATAATATTTGGTCGGCCGCAATTTCGTTTTCTGTTTTCTGTGTTTGCTCTTCGAGTGCAACATTTTCACTCACGGGTTCACTGGCGACCTCCGAAGTTTCTGCAGTGGTCGTTGGTTTCTGTGTCATTACCAAAAGCGAAGTTCCCTCTTGAGAAATGGTAGGTTCAATCGCTCCGGGACGCAATTGCACCACGATTCGGGTGATATTACTATTTGCATTTTGATAAGCATCTATAGACCCAATGTCGCCGTTAAAGTCTTTCGTATTAAAAGGTCTCTTTAAACTGTCGGGCAAATGGCTATCGGGAATTTCAATAATGAACTGGTTATTTGCAGCGTTTTGACGAGTTGTAAATGTCAAAGGCGCATTTCCTTCGACAACAATCGTTCAGCCCGACTCATTGGCTCTGTATTCGATATTTTTTATTTCAGCTACGGAAGGTATAGCCGAAGTTGATTCCTCGGCGACAACCGGTTCTTCGACAGTCGGAACCGGAACGGGAGCTGGCTCCTCTGCGGGCGCCTCTTCGGCCACGATCGGAGGTGGCGGCGTTTCTTCGATCACTGCCATGGGCTCTTCTGGCAAAGTTTCTGCTGGATTCATTTCAATTTCAGGCTCAGTTGCAGCTTGAGGTTGAGCTGGTTCGGTGTTGTTGAGCTCTTCTTCCAAAGACGCTTCAGCATCGTCTGTCGTCGCGGCCTGATTTCCTGTTTCGGAATCGAACTCCGCAAATTCATCTTCCAAGGCCGCATCAGATCCTGCGCTTTCGGCTGCAGGCTCTTCATCAACACCAAACTCATCTGAAAAATCTTCACCTGATGTAGCCTCGGTACTATCTACCGAAGATTCTTCATCTTCTACATCGGTCGATGTACAACCGACAGTGATTGATAAGGCAATAAGGAGAATGCCGAGAATAATTTTTCTAAGATGCTTCTTCATGATGGATCCTCCATGATCTGTCTGTCAGAAACTATTTTTGAATACCGAGAATTTTTACGTGCTTTATTGGCATCCCGTCTTCTTCGTAAGTTTCCTGCACCAAGATTTCGCTTTCGCGAATTCCTACAACCACTCCTTGGTTTTTCCCTATTTTCGATTCCTTAAAAATAGTATGCACTTTATTCAGTGGATCGCGTACTAAAGCCCGCGGTTTAGAGACATCCCACAGAATTCCCAAGACTTTGATCTCGGATACGTCATACTTTTGTAGAGGTTCAAGCAGGGCCTCAGGAACTTGGGCAATCGGGTTTAGAGTTTTTGGCGCTCCAAAGGGTCGAAAGGGATCTCTTCTCCCAGTCGGATCGTAAACCCAGCCTTCAGCATTTGGCGCCGGCAATCTAGGAATTTCTTCGACTGGAGGTTCAAGTCCGCCCGGCAAGGTTTGAAAGTTAGGGTCTACCGCTGGAACTCCACCAGGAGGAGCCATCGGATCCATACCCGGTTGAGGCGGAGACATTTGTTGGATTGGAATTTGAGGAGGCAACTGTCCTTGCATAGCAGCTGGATCTCCCGGAGGAGGAGGAGCCATTAAATCTGGAGGCAAAGCTTGTTCGGTCGGGGGCGGTAAATCCTCAGACTGCGCTCTGGAATTCCAAATCGATCCCGCCCACATCGAGACCAAAAACAAAACTGCATAGAGAGTCGCATAAAGGGGGCTTTTCAGTCTCACTTTGGCGCCCCCTCATCAGCTTTTTTAACGGCCTCAGGAACGAATCGGAAACTGACAGCGGTTCCTCGAAAGGCAACTCGCACCGGACGCTGCTTTCCTCCGGCCGTCGGTTGAGTACTCGCAACAACCATATCAAAATTTCCGATGCGGGAAATTCTTTCTCCTGTTGCTAAGTAATAAAGAAAAAGAACAATCTCACCGTAGGCACCCTCTGCTGCCACCTGCACAGGAATTTGCTCGATAAAATCATTGAGTGTTGGAGGAAGGGGGATAATCTCTTTTAAGACGCTCCCCGATGCCTTCGCTACATCGTTGATCTGTTTGTTCAAAGTAGATGAATTGACTTCCGTTGGCAGCCGGTTCGAGGTTTCTGAAAAACGCCCTGAGAGATCTGCCAACTCTTGCTTGAGTTCTTCTTGTCGTTTTTGAGCGGCTTGAGTTTCAGCTTGTTTTGCCTTTTCAATTTCGAGCTCCTGGCGAGTTTGCGAAATTTGTAATTTAATTTTTTCGACGTCGGGGAACATCAGCCAATAGTACATACCCGCAAGGCCAAGGCCTACGATAACAACTTTCGGCATTGAAAGAGAGCTCAGTGACTCTTCTATTTTTGAGGCCATTTTGCCTGCTCCATCGTCAAACCAATTTCAAACCGTTTTCCCATTTTATCGTCAGGCAACAGCTGCTCCTGAGACCTTCGTAAATTCACTTGTCCAAAATAAATGCTCTTACTAAGAGCGTCCAGAAACCCCGTGACATCAGGATCGCCGACAGCCAGTCCTTCGACAATCAGGGTGGATTTGTCATAATCATACGAAACTTTTAAAAGCCATGCTTTTTCAGGAATCAATGTTTGAAGCGCGTCGAGAGCTCTTACAACTTTGAGTCGATCCACTGATAGAGCTTCTACGGCGCCGATTTGAGCGTTCAACTTTTGTCGATCTTCTTCGAATCTTTTTAGTTCTTCCGACAAGGCCTGATATTGAACATTAAAAGCCCTTGCTTCATCGAGCTCAGCCTGAATTGTTCTTTTTTCTTTTTCCAGGGGTGGGACAACTGAAAATTCATACATATAAAGACCCACCGGAAACAAAAGAATCGCGATAAAGTGGACGGCTGCCTTGTTTCTCTCTTTCGGATTACTTTCGAGCCCGTCTTCTTTGATATTCAAATTCCCCGCGGCGTTCGTGGTCACTTTTCCGATGAGATTCACTCGAATCATGAATCCCCCATCTTTCGCATCGCAAGCCCTAAAACTACGGCTGCAAGAGGGCGCACTTGTGCCATGTAGTTTTGATTCATATTCTTAGCCTGAGAACGAACTCGGACAAAAGGATCCATTCTCTCCGCCGAAACCCCTGCCGAAGTGGCAATATGCTCGATTAATCCGGGAAGATTGGAGCCTCCCCCAGTAAAAAAGAGACGCCCCAAAGAAAGTCCGTTTGATGTCGCAGCAAAAAAGTCGAAGCTGTTACGAATTTCTTCTGTTACAGACTCGGTGGATGCGCTGATCACACTATGAACTTCGGCAGGAACTTCGCGGCCTGTGGCCGCACTCATTTTAAGAGCTTCAGCCTCAGAGGCTGTCACGCCCATTTCTTTTTGAATTTCAGTAGTAAATGTTCCGCCGCCCACTGGAATATCACGAGTAAAAATAACCTCGCCGCCATTTACAACTACAAAGTTTGTTGTCCCTGCGCCAATATTAAGAAGACCAACACATTGCCCGGGAATCACGCCGTAGTTCATTTCAAAGCAGTTTGCTAATGCAAATCCGCTAACATCCAGAACATGGCACTGCAGGCCCGCAAGAGTGATCGCTTCCATGTACTGCGAAACGATTTGATTTTGAGCTGCAATCAGAAGCACGTCCATTGAGTCTGCTCCTCCGGAACTAGAGCGTAAGACATGATGGGCAAGACTGATCTCGTTGATATCAAAAGGAATATATTGTTCAGCTTCCCAACGAACTTGCTCTGCAATCAGCTGCTTTTCCATCTTCGGAACGGTAATTTTTTTAACGATCACAGAAGTTCCACTCAAACCCGTGACCACATTTTTTTTCTTTATACGAGTTTCGTTCAACACTTGTTTGATTGCACTTGCTGCAGACTCAGGACTTGGAATATCTCCACCTGCAACCGAGTTAGGAGGTGTGGGTGTAATACCAAAAGCCAGGAGCTTGCATCCATTTTTGGATACTTCCACCTCGGCCAGTTTGATTGAACTGGTTCCGATATCTATTGCAACAAGCTTTTTTGACTTAAAAAACATTAAGTTAGGTGTCCCCTATCTTAAAGATTACAAGGGACACGACTCCAATTGTCAAACTCCCGACAGGACTCTCGGCTTGTGTTCGGCTAAAGCCAAGGAAAAAAAGTTTGAATGTACCATTCTCCGATTGGAGCAGCTCCGAAAATATAGACTAAAGCCCCAAGTGCGAGAAAGGGGCCAAAAGGAATTTCGGTTTTAAAACCTTGTTCGGAGCGCGCGGCAGTCAAAACTCCAACTAGACTTCCGACTAGACTTGAAAAGAGAATCACAAAAGGTACACATTTCCATCCAAGGACTGCTCCTATCCAGGCGAGAAGTTTTATATCTCCGCCTCCCATTCCTTCTTGATTTTTTGTGATCCAATACAAGTAGGCGATCAGCCAAAGAAATCCGCCACCTAACAAAACTCCCATGAGTGAATCTAAAAAAGTCCTCTCGGGATTGAGCAAACTTCCGACGAGACCAATCACAATTCCCGAAAGAGTGAACGAGTCCGGAAGAATCATGTGATCGATATCAATAAAGCTCACGGTGACAAGACCAAAAACCAAAATCAAATATTCTAATAAAATCCACTGCTCCCCAACAGCCAAATAGGTAGCGCAAAAAGCGCATCCCATCAGCAATTCGATAAGAAAGTAGCGAGGCGAAAAACCCGCGCCACAATAAGCACATTTCCCTCTTTGATAAAGATACGAAAAAAGTGGAATGTTATGCTGCCACAATAACTGTTTTCTACATTGGCGACAATGGCTTCGCGGGGTCACGAAGCTTTCGCCGACAGGAAGCCGAACAATGATCACATTTGCAAAACTGCCTAAGGCGACTCCAAAAATAAACAGGCAAATAAGATGCATCCACATCATCGGATCAGACAAGATCTTTTCTCCTTATTACAAAAGACGCCGCCAAAAAGAAAATCGCTGACCATATTAAACTATGTAAAACAGGCCACAGCAAACCCGAAATCGGTGGAGGTGTTTCTAACATTCCAATCTCGCGCCAATTGAATGAATAAAGGTTTGGAACCACATATTGGATATTTTGCGCAAAGAAAATAAAGGCCTCGGATTTACTTTTTTCTGCAAAAAACATCAGGTCTGGAAGCCAATGACCAAATAAAAACAGACCCAGGGTGAAAAATAAAGCTGTCGAAGGTCGAATAAACGTACTTGCAAAAAGAGAAGCCGCAAATAATACGAAACTCTCCAGAACGACACCCACACACGCCGTAACAAGACCGCGCAAGTATATCTCAGTTGGCAGCAGAAAACTTAAAACCGCAAATAGAAGAACGACAGAGGTAGCGGCAGTAAAAACAAGACCAAAATATTTCCCAAGGAGAAAAGCCGTTCGGGAAAGGGGTCTTGCAAGTAACGTAGTATAAGTTTGCTTGTCGATTTCTCGGGACAAAGCATAACAACCTAGAAAAAGACTGAGGCCAACCATAAGAAGGTGGATCGAAGTCATTCCGAAATGGGCCAAAATTCGCGTTTGCTCTGCAAAACTTAACTGACCTAGAAGAAGGCTCAAAAACATGAGAGCAAGAGCCACGATTATCAAGGAAATAAAAATTCGATCTCTAAAAATCTCGGTCACTGAAATCGTGGCGATGACGAAAATTTTTTTCATTTTTGCCCCGTTTTTATTTTTTGAAAAGCTTCTTCTAATTTCAGCCGTGATTTTTGAACTTCGATGATTTCTGAATTTCCCGAGCGAAGTTCATCGATTTTTTTCTGCAGATTAACATAGGCCACAAAACACGACTCCACGACACCGGTTTTATTTCGAAATACAATCTTGGATTCTCCCGAAACATCCTGGAGAAGCTTGAGAATTTCCCCTTGATATTTCAGCTCTCCGTGATCAACGACAACCAACTCCGAGCAAAGCTCTTCCATATCCTGCAAAAGATGACTGCTAAAAAATAAAGTGGCCCCATCTTTAAGAGCGATCTCACGCATAAGCTCTTTAATTGTATAACGGCCCTCTGGATCTAAACCAGACATAGGTTCATCTAGAATCAAAACCTCTGGATTTGCTAAGAGGGCTTGAGCAATACCAATTCTTTGAAGCATTCCCTTTGAGTAACTACGAAGAGGACGATGGGCTGCCCCCAACAGATCAACTTTCTTCAAAAGCCGTTCACTTCGTTCGACAAATTCTTTGCGGCCGCCTTTTTGATCCGAGAGTTGCCAGTGCATTCGCAGGAATTCTGTACCGGTCAGAAAATCGTAAAAATAGGGCCGCTCCGGTAAATAACCAATCTTTGATTTGACTGTGTCTGAAAATTTTTGATTTCCAAAATAGCGAATTTGACCAGAGTCAGGAAAAATAAAGCCCAACAAACATTTTATGGAGGTGGTTTTGCCAGCTCCATTGCTACCCACGAAACCCGTCACCTTGCCGGCATGAACAGAGAATGAAATTTGATTAAGAACGACTCTTGGTTTTCTCCAAAATCCAAAAGGAAATGATTTATGGACTTTTTCAAACTCAAAAACATTCATTCGAGAAACCTCACTGAATCATTTTTTCCAGCGGAGCAACCTGAAAAGCCTGTTTCCCCCCCCTCTTCAGGGCCATCAAAAAGGCTTCGGCTGCATCACTCTCTGTTAAACACGGAATCCCTAGGTCTGTACAGGCTCGGCGAATATCAAAGCTCGCCTCAATCGATCTTCTTCCGGTGGTCGTATTGATCACAAAGGACACATCTCCACCGCGAATCATATCTACGCAATGAGGCCTTCCTTCGTGAACTTTTCGCACCGCCTGACAGGCTAATTTATTTTCTGCAAAAAAATGGGCCGTTCCCTTAGTTCCATAGAGAGAGTATCCCAAAGCAGCTAGTTCTTGTGCCACGAGCAACATCTTGTCTTTATCACGATCGCGCAATGAGAAGAATACAGAGCCCACTTTTTCTGGAAGACGAACTTGGCTTGAAAGCAGCGCTTTTACCAAAGCTTCGGAGTAGTCGGCGCCTCTTCCCATTGTTTCACCAGTTGATTTCATCTCCGGCCCAAGAATCGCATCGGCCTCCTGAAATTTTTTAAATGGGAATACGACACCCTTAACGCTGACCAAAGAAGCATCTCTCCATTTGTATTTATCTGGCTGAACTTGATCTCTAGAATGACCTAGCATCGCCATAACTCCCAAATCAATGAGCGGGATTCGAGCGGCCTTTACAACAAACGGGACTGAACGTGAACTTCTTGGATTCGCTTCTAACATGTAAACCTGATCGTCTTTAACCGCGAGCTGAAGATTGAGGTGTCCAATCACACCAATTCTTTCTGCGAGTTGGAGGCTGAGCTCTTCAATTTTCTGGCAAGTGACATCTTTCAGTCTTTGTGGTGGAAGCACACCCATGGAATCTCCCGAGTGGACTCCGGCAGCTTCGATATGTTCAACAACTCCGCCGACAATCGCCCAATCTTTTCCGCGGACCAAATCAACGTCAGCCTCAAGAGCGCTTTGCAAGAACTGATCAAGAAGACACGGTCTTTCACTATCAATATGTTCTTTGTGGCGTTCGAAATATTGCTGAAGCTCTTCTTCGTTTTCGACGACTTCCATTCTTCTTCCGCCCAATACATAACTTGGACGGCAGATCATTGGAAAACCGATACGCCTTGATTCTTTAATAGCTTGCTCAAGACCACCAACCATTGCGGATTCTGGGATTTTAAAGTTTAGCTCTCGGCAAATTTTGCTAAAGAGCCCACGGTCTTCTGCCAAATCAATCGTTTCTAATGATGAACCAAAGAGCTTAAAGCCACGTCCTACAAGTTTATGTGCGAGATTGATTGGCGTTTGTCCGCCGAGTTGTGCAACAAAGCCATCAGCAGTTGAAAATGTTAAAACTTCGGAGACGTGCTCTTCTGTGAGAGGCTCAAAAAACAAAACATCGGAAGTGTCATAGTCCGTTGAAACAGTTTCTGGATTTGAATTGATCATCACAACCTGACGGCCCATCTTTTGAATCGCCTTAACACCACGGACACAACTGTAATCAAATTCATTTCCTTGACCAATTCGATTCGGTC
>JBFWYS010000114.1:0-9275 GCA_050186175.1 Pseudobdellovibrionaceae bacterium | reverse complement strand
CATGATGAAATAGAAGGCCGGGAACTACTAGACACGACGACCGGGGATGCAATCCCAGGTCTCGACTTAGCCCAAGAAATTGGGCGAAGGATAAATATTATCCAAAGGGGATTGCTTTCTTACAGAAGGTTTTATCTCGATAGGATTTATAATCGGAAAAATTATCTAAAAGATAAGCTTCCTCAATTGAGATCGTTCTTCTCATTTCAATATAAAGCCACAGCAGAACTGGAATAAACCACCAAGAGCCGCTGACTAATATTCCACCAATTCCAACAATAAATTTCGAAAGCCAACCAGGATGACGAATATATTTGTATGGTCCATTTGTGATCAATTTAAAAGGGATGTGAGAATCAAAACAGGGTGAATAGTTTCTTCCTAAATAAACAAGGGAGATAACTGATAAGAACAATCCAAAATAGCAAAATATGAAACCCAAAATTCTGAACCTATCATCAGTGTGAAACTGAAGCAGGTAGGGCGAAAAAATCCAAAACATTGGAATAGTGAGGGTAATTTGGAGTAGAAATACTAAATTACTGATAATTTTGTAGCGAAGATTTTTATCCACCAGTCTTTTATCTTTGGCATATTTCTTATTTTTTCTTACGACTAAAGATCGAGCGGCCCACAAAACACAGAACATTAGCCATAGAAAGGTGAATACCCAAGCATACTGGTATGACACTAAGGTGTTCCGTTCTTTGAAGAATAAAAAAAGAACGTCCGGGGCACTCCCGAGTGTTCTTCTACGTCTGAAAAACTAATGGGAATTGTTTCTTTAGACTCATTAATAACTTCAAAGTGAAGGTGCGGTCCTAAGCTGCGTCCGACATCTCCACTTGAGCCGATCACTTGACCTTGTTGGACTTCGTCGCCGATCTTCACTTTACTGCCATGTTTTCTGATGTGTGCATAGCGAGCTGATGTTCCATCACCGTGGTCGATATAAATTTCGTTATTTGGCTTATCGGATCCTCTGCCTTCGTGGCCATCAACGACAATCGCAACACGACCCGCTCTTGCAGCATAAATGTCTGTTCCATCCAACATTAAAAAATCCCAGGCATATTGTGTTCTGTTTTTGTGGCTCAGAACACCGTTGTTACCTTGAAAACAGAAATGAGATTCGCCTTTTTTCCATGGAAGCAAATAGGGAGAGGCGTTATTTGGTGGATAAAGATTTTCAGTCAAAACACCACCTAGGATGAAATGTCTGTAAGCAAAAAGTCCTACAACAATTATGAATACTAAAAATAATGATTTCATATTACTTTTGTAACCTCAAAGATGAGGAAGCTGCCGAATTCGTCAGATGAAACTTTTTTTTGATTCATGCCAATTTTTTCACATACTTTTATTGACGCAAAATGGTCTGTATCCAAAGTAGCAACCACGGCTTCATAACTCTGACATTCAAAAGCCATTTTCAAAAGTTGTTGTCCAACTTCGGTCGCATAACCTTTTCCCCAGTAAGATTTCAAAATATAAAATAAAATCTCTCTTTCGTTATCATTGCAAACATCAGACTTAAAAAGTGCCGCGTGACCGACGTACTCGTTATTTTCATTTCGAGCTGCGAAGACAAGATCTTGCGGAAGATGTTCTCGATTTAAAAATTTAGAAAAAAGTTTTTCAATTGCTTCGGAAGATTTTGGTCCATCAGTGAACTTCATCGTCTCTGGATCAGAGAGAAGATTTGAAAAGTGAATGCGATCACTCTCTTCGTAATTATCTAAAAAAACTTTTCTTTCACTCGAGGAATTTTGCATAGAATAGAATTAAACAGCGTGCGGCCGAATATCAAACTCAAAAAGCAGTCGAAAACCTGACCTTCGTCTAGAGCTAAGTTATTGAAATCATTGAGGAAAAAATTGGATGGGTAACTCTGCATTGAGTTAAACCACCATAATCATGCGTAATTTAGAACCCATGTTACCAAATGTTACCTCGACCAATCTACTACTTTCTTTTGAGCTGAACGACATTGCCATAGCTTTCCTCGATTTGAGGGACCTGGATATTAAGGTCTTCTGTCGCGCCCTCGATATCCTTACCAGACAGGCGTAGATAGCCTTGCGTGGTTTTCAGGGACGAGTGACCGACAATAGCCATTACCTTAGAAAGCGGAACTCCGTTATTTAGCATCTGCGTAATAAAAGTAGCTCGAAGGTCATGGAACCTAATTGGGGTAATGCCGATTTCCTGGCAGAAACTTTTAAGAACCTTTGCCTGGTCTCCTTGATCCCATTCCCATAATCGGGGAAGGACATATTCGGAATCCTGGCTGTAGTTCACTTGAAGCTCTCCAAGAAATTTTCGACATTCATTTGAAATAGGATAAATCCGATTTTTCGCTGTCTTGGTTGGGCCTTCGCCATTGTATCTGGTCCAAGCTTTGCTGATGTTTATCTTTCCAGTCACGAGGTCAACGTCAGTCCACCTCAAACTATAAAGCTCACCTGAGCGCATGCCTGTTAACAAAGCCAGCGTCCAATGCGGAAAGAATCTGTGCTCACACTTTCTTGCTTCCCTTAGCAGGATTTCAATTTCGTTCCGATTTAGAACCCCTTGGTTCGCATCGGCGCAACGGACCCGAATTCCTACGGCGGGATTTCTGTTAATGATGCCTTCTGCAATTGCTAAATTAAAAACTCGCTTAACAATTTTCAAAAGACCCCTTTGCGTGTAGCTAGAAACTTTCGCAGCATTTTCAAAAATGGCTTTATGGACATCGCTGGGTTTGATCTCATCTAAAAATTTTTCGTTCCAAATAGGATCAAACCATTTGTTTAAGCAGTGTTTGTAATTGAAGTAGGTCGATGTGCGGTACTCGATTCTATACTTTTCAAGCACATGCTCAATCCAGCTTTTCCAAGTGATCTTTGTTTTATGACCTTGGAGGCCCATCAACATATCAAGTTCAGCTTTTCGAGCTTCGCGCTCATTCGAAAATCTTTTTCGACGAGCGACTTGCTTTCCAGACTTATCACGTATTTTTACAAAGACTTCGTACTTCGGTGTGCCGTCAATCATCACTTTTCTAATCGACATCATGAACTCCTTTCGCTCGTGCCTCGCTCATCGCGAAACAGTGATTGGAGATAGCTGATATTGAATCGAAGTTGATTTCCGAAATAGCGACATTCAATTTGCCCACGACATTTTCGAATTCGTAAAGCATTAGGAGTAATCCCAAGAACGTCTGCGGCCACCTTAGTCGAAGCCCACATGGGTACTATTTTGTTTTCAAAGAACTTTTTCTCTAACTCTGAATTTACCGCTTTCTCCTCTGTATTTCCATTCCAATTTTCCCCTGTATTTCCCTGTGTCATTCCTTATCTCTATTCCACTAACACCTAGCCCGCCCGCCGCACACTGCACCGTCTTCGTGACCACTTTCAACCGTTAAACATCACCAGATGTAGGTTGGGAGTGGTCACGAAGCTTTAGAGGTGCAATGTGCGGCGGGTGGGCTGGGTTAATTGCTTGTTTTGCCAGAGGAAAAATCGTGAAGCAGGAGGCAAATTGCTTGCGTTGATAAAATGGGAGTGCTCCCATTTATTTAAACTGTGTATCTCGTCTTAAAGTCCATTTTGTTGTGCGCAATTGTACACACCAATCTACAAATGAAACCGACTCGGCCTTTGCGTTAAATAAGCGATTCAAATTCAGACCGCCTCCGTCCATAGAATCAGAAAAGAGGAAAAAATGATCTGCATAGTGTTTGATTCGCTTTGACTGAGTCACCAATTTGGATTGATAGAGCATGCGAATAGTTTCAGAAAGTCTGCCTGAATCGCAAATGTAAATCAGTCCGTCAATTTTAGTGCCCTCCATATATTTTTTAAATTTTCGCATGATTCTTTCATTTGATTTGCGGGTTCGCTCTATCTCGAAAGCAATATATGTTGGTTCGCAAGAGGCTTCTTTTGGAAGCATGAGTAGGAAGTCTGGCATTAAGTCGAAGTCGCGTTCTTTGAGTCGCAAAATGCGTTTAGCAATTTCATTGCATCCTATGGTGCGTTCCCGAACAATCTCGGCTTCTGGAATAAGTCTTTTAATTAAAAATATCCAATATTCGCTCCATTGATTGTGCAGCCAATCTTGTTTGCGTAAAAGTGGGCGGGTTATTTCATCGGCGCGACATTGAAGAATCTCGGCCACTTGTTTTCGACTGATCTCAGATTGCGCTATCTGGTAGTAAGTGGTTTGAGAATTTAAGTTAAGGAGTTCAATTAAATTCTTTTGTCTGAGAATTCCCAAAGACTTGCGGATATTTTTCTTAGACATTTGTGGCTGGGCCATTCGTTGAAGTATATCAATTGAAACAGGCCCGTGATCCCGAATAAGTTGCAATAGCCCACTTCCACGTTTTGGCCGACTGCTTGTAGCTATCATCACTCAACACCTTCTATCAAAAGTTGCGACTTAATGGTTCGCTTTGCTCCTTTTGATTTTAACTCCATGAGTGCGCGAATAGCGGAATCAATATCAATTTCTTTCTGAGCCGCCATCAGCCTTAACGATTTTCGAATGTTCGTGTGCTTTGCTTGTATGGAGCGAATATCTAATTTAGCAGTCAGTACAATTTCATTCACAATGTCAGAGAAATTGATATTGCCGTTTGCGAAGCCTTCATTTGCTTCTTTGGTTAAGTTCTCTAGCGTACTCCAAGCTTCATCGCAAAGGGCCACTTGTAATTTCTTTTTCATTATCGTCCTCCTTTGCGATTGCTAGGTTGTGGGATTAAAAAAGGACTCGGTGGTAAGTCGCCAAAGTAGATTTCGGTTTGTCTGGACATCTCTTCGCGATCCTCTATGACTTGTTGATGAACGAAGTAAGAGGTTATCAAGCCAAGTCCCAAGCCGATGCTCGCGCCTAATCCGACTTCTTCGATGGTTGGAGGCCTGCCGCCGTTACTTGCACCACCATAAACGGCCGCAGCTCCAGTCAATGCACCGGTGACAGCTCCAAGCTTGAATGATTTATCAAGCGTGGTGCATGACACTGAAAGAGCCAAGAAGGGGCTCATATAAAATATTTTTCTCATTTTTCCTCCGGGTTGATTTCAGTGGAGGAGCTGTTGAGCGGGAGAGGTTAAGTTGAAAAGCTGGTTGGTACTTATAAAACTAAAATCGCTTTATCCGAGTAGTCTTGGAGCGGATCTGTAAAGCAGGTTTCAAGATCACTGTCGCTGGTAATCAGTAAGGGAAAATTACTTTTGGCGAATAGATTGATGATCATTGCATCGGGGCCTCGCTGTCCATGTTCTGCCATAACTTGCACCATATCGGTCCAGTAAAGTGGACTGTTGAACAGAGGAGAAATTTGCCCCTCCATCACTTCAACAAAATTTAATCCCCATTCTTGCTCAAGCATGGTCCACTCGGTTGTAAGCATCGTTCCAATATACTTTGAGCAAAAATCTTTCCAATCGCTTATGCCGTATTCAGCATCTGTATTTTTTCTGAGACGTTTAAGACGACTTTCATCAATTTTATAGGATTCTTTTTTCTTTTTAGCAGCGGTATCTTTGTCGCGAATATCCTTGAGTAGTTTATAGATGTCTTTCTCATGCGATGGACTGGTGGCAGCGTTGAACATTTTAACACAGCCGATTGTTACTTGTTTGCGAAAGATAAGATCAATTAACTCCATTCGACTGATGACATTTGCGTAGATAGGAATCTTAGATTCAGCTAAGAGATCATGGACATCGTTAGCCCGGTCAAATAGACGATCATCCTTGTATGCCAAGCCATATAGAAAGCCAGTGTCAGCAAAGCAGCCTGGCTGACAGGTGTTATCCTTTAAGTAATTAGAAAGGTCACTTATGCTTCGCAAAATTTGCATTAAAGATCCAAATCGCTGGAGTTCTTTGTTGGAGAGGCAACCTTCTTTTTTTCATCTTTGTTAATTTTCTTCATAAGTCCTTCTGGCGGCTGCTGTTCACCAAGGTCCTCCAATTTTTTCGACCACTTTCTGCCAGCACCTTTTTGGGGGATGTTTACTTTTTTTTCCATAAATAACTCCTCGCTTTTAATTAGTTGTAACATAGCCTATTCTGCCCGTCTAAGCACCTGAAATTACTGAACTACATGGGTATCTGCATTTTTTCAAGTTCCGGAAACCGGATCTTAAAAACGCTACTTGCTCCATGAGGTGTCTCTTTTCCATGTGCAATCAAAACGGCTCCAGTCCCAGTAGTTAGAGTCTTTAAGAGATCCGGTGATGCTCGAAACTGGTGTGCGTTTCTCGTGGTTCCCTCGCCAACTATCTCAGCAGCATCAATATCTTTTGCATTTGTAATACGTTGGGTAGTTTTTTGAATTTCCTTGGTGCCAAAACATCTTGCGAAGAATTCGGCAGAATCAGGATCGTTAATTCGAAGAATTATTTTAGTTGCTGAATTGTCAGTGATCCGACTTAAAAAGCCTGGGGCTATTTCCATAACGTCGCCGACGCTTTGATGCGAAAAGTGTAATGCGAAACCAGCAGAGCGGGCTTTTGAAATTAAGTCTGCAAATTCAAGACAAGCAAACGACGCAAACTCGTCGAAGTAAACTGGGACGAGTTTTTTCTGTTTAGCCTGATCTTGTTCCCTATGCGCGGTTCCGGCCAAAAAATTTAAATGATTGATAATGAGTTTTCCGAGTGTTGCGACGATCTGTGGTGAAATTAAACTTTGTAGCCTAAAGTAAATTACTGCTCCCTTTCCAGCGTTAGCCAGATCAATTCTATTTTGATCTGTGGGTGAAAGCGTATTTCGGAGATGGGCAATGGTTAAAGAGTGAACTTGATCTCTCAAACCCGATAAATCTTGAAATTCTTTGACAGCAAGTGCTTGAGGGAAATCTTTAGAAATAACGAAAGATGAATACGCATCCGGTGTTTCAAGATAGTTGGCAATTTCAATTAATTTCGGATTGCGCTCGTTTATTTCAAAATGTGTTTGAAAAATTCTTTGAAGGGCGGTGAGAGCTTTTGATTTGTAATATTCTTCACTCCAGGTCATTGAAGAAAAGAGTCTTTGCGCTGCCTCAATAGGTGATCCCATCTCAAGAGGATCGTAACCAATTGAATGGGGATCGCTCAGGTCAAAAACAAAAAGCCGATGCCTTGGAACCCAAGCGGACAATTCCTTTAAAAAGGAGTGATCGCCCTTGGCATCAAGAATAATGCTTCCCATGTCTCGTTCAACATCTTGTCTTAGAAAGTTTAAGATAACACTTTCGGTCTTTCCAGACCCCGTTGCTCCAAGGATATGGACGTGACGGGTACGAATTTGATCTGGAAGATAGATTTTTTCGTCAAGGTCAGATTCAATTCCCATTAGAACGGATTTTTCACTGAATGTGAGAAGGTCTTTAGGGATCTCTTTGAGGCGCTCTAACCGTTTACGATTGTCTTTGCCCCAAGGTGAATAAATATAAAAAAGCAAAATACTAAGTAAAGTGACCGCTAAGAAAAATACACATAGTAGAAGAGCGCGGTCTACCAGTTTAAGAGATGAATAGGCATCGTAGACCCAAAATACGATAAGCCCGGCAGGGATCAGCAAGAGAGTTGTAGAATTTGAATCGTTCATTATTTTTGCCCTGGAAAATAATCTGTAAGTTCTACGAAAAATTCAGTCATTGGTTTTAACGTGAAAACCTGTGCATTGTTGTGTGCCACACTTGCCTCCGACTGAAATTCTTGCATAAGACCCGCCGCGACGGCACGAGCAACCAAGGTTTTAAAATCCTGATTGTCATTTCCTGTATCGTTACCTGCATTATTATTTGCAGCAGAACGGATAGCAGCTCTAGCGAAAAACCCCTCTTTTTTTGCGGCATCTAAGCCGAATGTTCCATTAAGACTCATAGCGCGCGCGGATATAGGAACAGCCAAATCCATTCTTCGTGGATGACGAACAAACTTAAAATCAATTTTGATGCGTCCTGAATTGCTTTCAGGTGTAGCATCACCAATTAGAGTCGCCCCTATAAACTCGCGGCCAAGACCATTATCAATAATCTGTGCATGTACCGGAGCATTTGAGAAAGTTTCAACGACATTCAAAAGGCGAACTTTAACAATTGTGCCAGGTGCTCTTTTTGAAAATGCCATTGCTCCACTACCAGAGCCTTGGGATTGAAAATGAATAATCTGTGAATGTTTCTCGTTTGCTTCTTGCTTTGTTTCAGTTCTACGTTTCTCTGTAGGTTTGCTTGGTCCGGAAACAGAGGCCTCAACGATTTTATAAAAAACGATTGCACAGATGGGAATTAAGCAAAAGATGACTATGTCCTTTACAAGCAAAGACAGTTGAAAACGAGGAGTTCCACCAGGATAGTCTTCCTCAGACCATCTTTTTAAAAGGCGTTCGCGCTGTTTTTTAAAAGCATTGGAGTTTTTCATTAGCGCCCTTTCTGTAAATTAAGAGTCATGGATTTTGTCGATCCTTTAATCGGAATGATGACCGATACATCCTTCATATCCAGCGGAATATTGGGTTTGGTAAAAATCAGGCGACCTTTGACAGATGAGTCCTGTTGAACTTCTCGGCGTTCAGACCACAGCTTACTAGGGTTGATAATTCGATCTTTGTGTTTAAGGCGAATTAAATCCCAGTTTGGAGTGACCTTGCCTGTGGAATCGGCAGATATCTCGAAGTCCACAGTAAAAAAATCCTTCTTCTTATCAAAACTTGAGGATTTTAAACGAGTACCACGAACATATTTTTTAGGGGCGCTAGGTTTTGGCGCTTCAATCTTCGGCAATACCGTAGAAAATTTTTTATAGTACGTCGGTTCTGATTCTTCTGAAGCAGTTAAAATAAAAAGCTTGGCCTCTTTGGTTTTGAAATAAACAAACATATTTGTTGTGGCATAAGGTGTAAGAGGTTTAATGACGATAGATTTGTTGAGTTTTTCGATCTGAAATAGATTTTGATCACCGAGGACCACTTGAGTAGGAGCTTCTTCAAATTCCAATATTGAACTGAAGCCTTCTTTTAGGAAAACAGGAAAGCTTGTTGGACCCAGCGAAGTAGCAGCGACGGCCTGAGATAAGATTATTGAAAGAAATAACATTTTATTTTCCTCCTTTCGCATAATTGCGAACATGGTTTGCGTATTTGCTGGCTTTCGCGGCTTTTACTGCCGACGAAACCACAAAAGATTTTGGATTCGACATCATGACAGTTTTAAGGACTCCTTTGCGACGAGGGTCCCCCACGCTTAGGTTTACGCCATCAGCGAGTTGCGTAACGAAGTAGGGTGAAA
>JBFWYS010000113.1:0-9389 GCA_050186175.1 Pseudobdellovibrionaceae bacterium | reverse complement strand
TCCAAAGTCAGACTTATTTCAGATGAGACTTGGATCTGTGGCTGTAAGTTCAACCTCTGCTTGTCATTCGGGTGACGGCAATATCAGCCCCGTCTT
This sequence comes from Pseudobdellovibrionaceae bacterium, assembly GCA_050186175.1. Classification (GTDB taxonomy): domain Bacteria; phylum Bdellovibrionota; class Bdellovibrionia; order Bdellovibrionales; family Bdellovibrionaceae; genus JBFWYS01. The sequence continues at coordinate 9,293 of JBFWYS010000113.1, read as the reverse complement.
GGAAGCACTTGGGCTCTCAGTTAAAGAGGCAAAATCCAGCATTCGTTTCAGTTTCGGAAGAGGTTGCACTGAACAGCAATTGAGAGCGGGCGCCGGGACCATTATAAAGGCCTTAAATCACTCAGGAAAAGCACCTTTCGCCGAAGACGGTTTATAGACTTATTTTCCGTCTCGACAATTCTCTTTTCATGCACAATCTGTTAGAATAAAAGTTGTACACAGTTGTGTTCAATTTTGTCTGGAGAAATACATGATTCAAATCTCAGAATCAGCAGTTAAAAAGTTGCGTTCACTCAAAGATGAAGAAGGCAAAGACACTTCTGCGTTTTTACGGGTTGAAGTAAAAAAGGGTGGCTGCTCAGGTTTGTCTTACAAAATGGATTTCGATACCGAAATGAGAGCTGGCGATAAAACTTTTGAAGCGGGCGGCGAAAAAATTGTTGTCGACACTCAAAGCTATCTTTACTTAATAGGGATGACTCTCGAATACTCAGGCGGACTCAACGGTAAGGGCTTCGTATTTCAGAATCCGAATGCTTCTAAAACTTGCGGTTGCGGCGCTTCTTTTAACGTTTAAATTTTTCTCGATCTTGCTTATGACGCTGCCGCAGAAGCATTTTTTTTATGGAGATACGTTTCAATTTCTCGAGCGATACGATCCGGCTTTGTCTTTACAACTAAGTGTCCGCCACCCTTTACCTCGCATATATTTTCGCAGCCAATGAGATAAGAAAAATCTTCATAAGTTGTCTTTGTAAAAAGTGGGTCGGTATTGTCAAAGATAAGAAAAGAGTCGGCACGTTCAGAACGGTGACGAAGTCTCTCGCGCCACCATTCCCAGTCTTCACTCTTAATGATCCAATTAAAGCGGGCAATAATATGGCTCACGAACATGAGCTTTCTCCCTTTCAACTGATCTATTCTCGCATTTCCTTCTTCGCGCTCAACACGGAACATTTTTGCAAGCCATGGCAGAACCATCTTTCCCATGGGTGTGTTTAGAAAAATGTAGATGGACTTGGTGTTGATCGGCAAACGCATCATGTGCCTAAGAAGTCCCAGTGCGAATAATCCGGCAGGAGCTGGAGGCATTGGGTTTATATAAATCGCATTTTTAATTTTATGAGGCAGTCGAACTGTGAGTCCCCAGGTTAAAGCTCCACCAAAACTCATTCCTGCTAAAGCAACTCGCTCTTCATTTGTAAAATTCGTTTCGATAAAACTCTGAAGAATCTCTACTTGCTCGGTAAAAGAATAAGCTTCTTTATTGATAAAAATATGGGAAAGATTAGGAACAATCACGCGATAAGAAGCCGACAAACTTTCGGCCACATCTTGCCAGTGAAGAGGGGTGCCACCGAATCCATGAAACAAAACCAGAAGGGGCCCCTTGCCCATTTCTTTATAGACAATCTTAGATGCAATATCGGGATACGTTGGAGCCATACTCTTAATGTATCACAACGCGTCCGTACTATTGAGGATTCTTCTTTTGGTTTCGGCTTTGGTCGGGAGTCCGTTCTTCTGTGCTTCCTTCGGCTAACATGATCGTATCTTGAACCGCGTGAGACTCCGTCGCTGCACCACTGGACTTAAATCCACGCGGCTTTTTAGTCGCGGCATCTTGTTTCTTCGTTTGCTCCGTTAGATCAACAGTAACATCACCAAAGCAGCGTATCTGACATGAAAGCCTGCGATGATCGACAAAATAATTAGTCCCAATCAGGTTTAATTCCGCCTTCGAAGGCGGAATAACATTGTGTTCTCCTTCGACGATCTTCACTCGGCATTCTGCACAGGAAGGTAGACCTTTGCACAGAGATTTGATGAAAACGTTGTTCTCTTGAGCCACTTGCAATAGCGATTTGTTCGGAGTGACCTCGACTTCAATATTCTGGGGAATGAACTTAACTTTCATTAGGTCCTCACGACAATTTTTGCAAATTTCTTCTTGCCAGCTTTCAGAATAAAAGCCTTACCCTCTTGAAGCTCAATTTTGAGTTGAGGATCCGAAATCTTTTCTCCGTCTACTTCAACCGCAGCCCCCTGAATTAATCTTCGAGCTTCACTTGTTGACGGTGCCAGACTGGCGTGAACCAAGAGATGGCAGATCCAAATCGGCTCGCCTGGCTTCATTCCCAATTCAGGCACTTCATCCGGCAAACCTTTTTGCACAAAGACACGATTGAATTCATCTTCCGCAGCTTGCGCAGCCGAAGCCGAGTGAAATCGAGTGATCAAAAATTTAGCCAGTTGAACTTTGACATCACGAGGATGCTTTTTGCCCTCTTTGAGATCTGTTTTTAATTTTTCCAAGTCAGAAACGGAGATGTCTGTAAGAAGTTCATAATACCGAAGCATTAGAGTATCGGACACGCTCATTGTTTTACCAAACATGTCTTTTGGAGTGTCGACGATCGAAATATAATTTCCTAAACTCTTCGACATCTTTTGAACACCATCAAGTCCCTCAAGAATTGGCGACGTCAAAATACACTGAGGCTCTTGTCCGTAAGACTTTTGCAAATCACGCCCTACTAAAAGATTAAATTTCTGATCCGTTCCACCGAGTTCTAAATCTGACTTTAAAGCGACAGAATCATAACCTTGAGCCAAGGGATACAAAAACTCGTGAATTGAAATTGGAACTCCACCACGGAAGCGTTTAGAAAAATCATCTCGCTCAAGCATCCGTGCGACGGTGTATTGAGCCGTCAGCTTAATCAAATCCTGCGGACTCAATTTATCTAACCAAGAAGAGTTATAGACGATCTTCGTCTTATTAGGATCTAAGATTTTAAAAATTTGCGTGGCGTATGTTTTTGCATTCTCAGCAACTTCTTCACGTGTGAGCGCGGGACGAGTTTCATTTCTTCCCGTTGGATCCCCGATCATCGCTGTAAAATCACCGATCAAAAAATGAACCTGATGACCAAAATCCTGAAGAAGCTTTAACTTGTTAACAACGACAGTGTGACCAACGTGAATATCTGGACGACTTGGATCGGCCCCAAATTTAATGACCAGGCCCTTACCCGTAGAATAACTTTTTTCGAGTTTCTTTTTAAAATCCTCTTCAGAAATAAAATCGACACTGCCCTTTTTTATCTCTGTAATTTGCTCGGAGGGAGTGGCTTTGCGCAAACCCATCTCTTACCTCGCGTGCTCAACAGCACGAGTTTCTCGCACCACTGTCACTTTCACCTGACCCGTATGTGAAACTTCTCTCTCGATCTTGCGAGCGATATCTCGACTCATCATAGAAGCTTGATCGTCTGTTACTTTTGAAGCCTCCACAATCACCCGAACTTCTCTTCCAGCCTGAACTGCGAAGGTTCTAACGACGCCGTCAAAACTGTTTCCAATCGACTCAAGATCCGTGAGACGCTGAATGTAGCTATCCATTCCAGGACGACGAGCTCCAGGACGAGAGTTCGACAGAACATTGGCCGCCGCCACTAAATGAGCAACTACGGATTGCGGCTCTTCATCACCGTGATGAGCACGAATCGCATTTACAATCATGTCGTTTTCACCGTGTTTTTTTGCGATGTCTGCACCCACCATCGCGTGATTGCCTTCTACTGAATGCTCAACAGCCTTTCCGATATCATGAAGAAGTCCCGCGCGGCGTGCGAGTTTTACATTTCCACCGATTTCAGCAGCCATCAGACCTGCAAGTTGCGCCACCTCCATCGAGTGAACGTACGCATTGAGAGTATGAGTGGATCTGTACTTCAAGCTTCCGATGAGTTTTACAAGCTCCGGATGAATGTTATGTAAACCCAATTCAAGTACGGCCTTCTCACCATCTTCTTTAATAATTTTTGTGAGATCCGCGCGAACTTTATCAACAACCTCTTCGATTCTCGCTGGATGAACGCGACCATCTTCCATTAACTTTCCAAGACTCCGTTTTGCAACTTCTCTGCGGACGGGGTCGAAACTCGAGATCACCACAGCCTCGGGAGTGTCATCGACGATCAAGTCGACACCACAAAGAGCTTCAAGAGTTCGAATATTTCTTCCTTCGCGCCCGATGATTTTGCCTTTCATCTCTTCGTTTGGAAGGGCGATAACACTCACGGTTCGTTCAGTTGTATACTCACCTGCGTACCGAGCAAGAGCCGTTGCCAAAATCTTTTTTGCTTTTTTCTCGGCTTCGCTTTGCGTGTCTTGTTCGATTTGTGTGATTACTTTAGAAGCTTCTTTGCGGGCATCCTCTTCGAGAGCTTTGATTAGTTCTCGTTTTGCCTCCTCTGTACTCATTTGAGCTGTGGCTTCGAGTTTACCCTTCAAGTTTTGAATTTCACCGGCCATCTTGCCCTCAAGATCTTTTACACGATTTTCAGCGATGGCGATTTTTTCTTCGCGCTCACGGTAAGACTGAGCCTGCTTTTCAAAGTCCTCTTGTTTGTGCTTAGCTTGTTGGTCGATTTCCTGGAGTCTTCTTTCCAACTGACCTTCTTGATTTTTTAATTTGCTTTTTTGCTTTTGAATATCAGTTTCGACATTTTTGCGAGCACGCGACTCAAAATCTTTAGCTTTTGCTTTGGCATCGCGATCGATTCGGCCGGCCTCATTTTTTGCTTTGTTAATAATTTTTTCAGCTTCGATGCGAGCGCTTTTCTTTTTGGTTTCGTCTTGGTGACGTTTCACCATGAAAGTCACGACTCCGCCCATGACCATCCCAATAACTGCAACTATCCAAGATAGACTATTCTCCATTAAACTTCTCTCCTGCCTGAAAACCATTGAATGCCACGGTCCGAAATGACGACGTCCATTTGAATATCCGTAGACTCTTTTGGTAGCTCTTCCTCAGTAACTTGAAATGACCAAGCCACGCCTGCTTTAATTCCATCGTATTGATCTAAAGTTTTGTCGTAAAAAGCCTTGCCGCGACCCAAGCGGGTTCCTTTTCTGTCAAAGCCGAGCCCCGGAATTAAAATTCCATTTAAATCAGAGAGGTCGACTTTTTGGCAAGAGTTGTTGGGTTCTAGTATTCCAAAAGGTCCGGCGCAAAGATCAGTTTTACTTTTGATCCTATAGAAAGAGAGCCTTTCTCCAGATACTTTTGGAAAAGCCCAGCTTTTAATTTGTGTCGTCTCTTCACAGACACCCAAAATAGATTCAGAAAAATCTAAAACAGATTCGGCCGGCGGCTCGCCCGGCAGGGCGTAGTATGTCGCCCAATTACCAGACTGAGGAGCCAAAAAAGCTCTCAGATTGTTTTTAAGTTGCGACTCTTGGATGCTGAGCGGATTTGTGGCTCGCGCTTTCATTTGGTCTTTAAAATAAAGACGCCAAGATGCTTTATGCTCTGTCACTTCTCAACTCCAAACAGCTCATCATCCCTTGTGGGGGAGATATTTGTTTGGTCTGTTCTGTCAAAGACAGACACAACTAATTATTTTAACTAGTTATCAAGACCAATTTTAGAAAGTCGAGAGGACTCCAGGTCGGAAGCAAGACGGCCGGTTTTTTCTTCCAGTCGATCCAGTTCTCTTGTCGCGCGCTTCTTAATTAGAATAAGTTCTTCGGCCATATTTAAGGCAGCAAGAATAGCAGCATTCTGCAAAGATCCGCTTTTAGTGGCTGCAATCGCCTGACGGACTTTTGTATCAACAAATTCGACGAGTTCTTGGACCGTCGCCTCGTCATGCGAGGATCTGATTTTGTAGGTAAGACCTGCAATATTTACTTCGAAAGATTTTTTATCAGATGCCATGCATGACCCCGTAATATCCACTCAACTTTCAATGACTTAAGTATATCGATACAAGAAGGAGAGTTGCAAGGCGAATGACCCTATCGAACAGAGCAACGACAAATAAAATGTGACTCTTCACCATCACACTTGAGACTATTTCGGGATGTGGCGTCATCCATATCGAGAAGGACAACCCTTTCATTTTGAGTTGAGTACTTAATAGTAGGACCTTGGGTGGTTTTCACATCGAACTCTTTATCGATTCTCTCAGCAGCTTGAGCTCCAATGACTTCCGAAGTCAAAGAGTCCCAATCGTTTAGCGGCTTGAGAGGCTTGTGAACGAGCGACGTCGCCACACCTTCTGCATCAATTTTAGAGAGCTCAATGACCGGCTATTTAGGGTCTCCAGAATAACGAAGGCGTAGACGTTTGTTCTCGTTTAAATCTTTATAAAAAACGTCTCTCTGCATTTCGATTTTGGTCTTAAAAGTAAAACTTCGTTCGACTTCTGCTTGAACATCACGAAGGGATTTAAATTCATCCGGTTTTCTAAACTTGAAGAGAATTGGAAAACATTTTTGGATGTGAGTGATCGAGGTGGAAAAAACTTTTGGACTTTCTGGAGTTTTGACGGGCTTTTGCGCGAACGCGAGACTGCAACAGGAAGCTATCAAAATAAATCCGGCGACGCGAAATAAACAAGACATCATTTTTTGAGCGTGCTGCCGGACCTGTTAGAAGTCAACCGTGACGCTGGAGATCTTTTGTCTAAAAGTTTTCCTTGTTTAACACCTAGTTGATCCGTCCATGAGACTGGCCGTCCGAGAGGCTCTACCCCAAAATACTAGAAACAAACTCGGGCGCAGAGAACGGACGAAGATCCGAAATCTTTTCGCCAATTCCGATGAGCTTAATCGGAATTTTATGCTCATACGCAAGACCAATTGCAACCCCACCTTTTGCAGAACCATCTAGTTTTGTGAGAATGGCTCCGGTGAGCTGAAGTGCCGCTCCGAATTCTTTGGCTTGGTTCAGGGCATTTTGTCCTGAGTTCGCGTCAAGGACGATAAGAACTTCGTGAGGAGCTTCAGGCAATACCTTTTGAATCACGCGCTTCATCTTCTTAAGCTCTTCCATCAAGTTGGACTGAGTGTGAAGCCTTCCTGCCGTATCGATCAAGACAACATCGTAATTTTTTGATTTTGCCATTGCGACCGCGTCAAATGCCACAGCACTTGGATCTGCAACTCCTTCAGGAGAAAAAATTTCAACTTGAGCGCGCTCTGTCCAAACACGAAGTTGATTTCCAGCAGCAGCGCGGAATGTATCACCAGCCGCAACCAAAACTTTTTTGCCCTCACCCGCCAACTTTGCAGCAAGTTTCCCGATAGATGTTGTTTTTCCAGCACCGTTTACGCCCACAATCAACCACACGGATGGGCCCTCGGAGGCGAACTGAAACTTACCAAAAAAAGGGTCTTGCACTTTATTCGCCGGATCTACGGTTTTAAAAGTTTCAAGAATTTCCTCTCGGAGAGCCCCTTTTACGAGCTCTAAATCTTTTTTCTCCGAGCGAGAGAACTCGGAGTTAATTTTTTCCATAAGTCGTTCGACAGTTTTTGGCCCAAGGTCGCTTGTGTAAAGCACCTCTTCGATTTCGTCAAAGTTCGGTGCTGCTCCTTGAAACAAACTCTTGATGCGTCCAAAAAAATGGGACTGAGTTTTTCCGAGGGCCTGATCAAGATTGGTTTCCTTTTCAGCTTCCTTCGTAACAACTGGTGAAGGTGGAGCCTGAATCGTTGCAGGCTCCAATACTTTTTCAGGAACTTCATCACTCGCCTTCTTGCATTGAGTAGGTTGCTTTTCGTCGAGTTGTACTTGAGAGCTTTTTTTCTGTTTTGAGAAAAGCAGAACTCCAACGAGTCCAAAAAAAAGAACGCCAATAAAAACAATCAAAAATGTAATAGCATTTGAGTGAGAGTCAATCATGGGCAAGGACATAGCACCTGGACCCAATAGGGTCACCTCTCTCAACGCGCTGCCTATCCAAATAAAATGCCGGCTTTAGCAGTCGGCATTTTACTTCGAAAATTACCTACGCTAGCTGCTCTTGAATAGAACGGCCCGTCTTGTCCTGAAGATTTACTGACACCATCGTTGAAACTCCACGCTCTTGCATTGTGACTCCGTACAATCGGCCCACAACTTCCATGGTGTGCTTATTGTGCGTCACCACGATAATCTGACTTCTTCGCGACATTTCACGAACCAGATCGTTGAAGCGGTATACGTTTGCATCGTCGAGTGGAGCATCAACCTCATCCAGTAAGCAATACGGAGAAGGTTTTACCAGGAAGATCGAGAATACGAGCGCAACTGCCGTTAGTGCCTTTTCTCCGCCTGACATCAATGTCACACTTTGCATTTTCTTTCCTGGAGGTTTGGCGATGATTTCGATTCCCATTTCGCCCTTATCTGGGTCTTCATGAAGTTCGAGTCTCGCTTCTCCACCACCGAACAAGACTGGGAAGACGCGAGTGAATCTTTCGTTTACGAGATCAAAAGTTTCTTTGAACCGTTTTGAGCAGATACGGTTGATTCTGTCGATCACTTTACGCAACTGTTCTTTGGCTTCGACAAGATCTGTTTGTTGTTGACTTAGGAATTCGTAACGTTTTGCTGTGTCTTCGTACTCTTCGATCGCCGACAAGTTAACGTCACCAATCTTAGAGATTTTTTCACGAAGCTCTTTAAGTTCCACCTCGGTCTGAGCCATGTCGCCCTCCCGATCATGATAGCGAACCGCCACATCTGGAAGCTCAAGCATATAACGCTCGCGCATTTGATCGACGAGGTACTGAGCTTTCATTCGTGCTTGCTCAAGTTTCAACTGAGCTTCGTTCATTTTTGACTGGAGCTCGTTACGCGCTCGGGACACTTGGTTCAAACGGTCTTCGTTAGCGCGAACTTGCGCTGCCAAAATCTCATAGTCATTTCTCTGTTGAGATAATTGTGATTTTGCTTCTTGAGCTTCACGAATGTCTCTCTCAAGAGTGACTTTACTTTCTTCGAACTTATATTGATTTTCAGTTAATGAATCTGCATTTCGAGTGGACTCTTCGGTCATTCTTGAAAGCTGATCGTTAACTTCATTTACCGATTTTTGTACAATTTGAAGTTGTCTCTCGAGACCTTCAAATTCTTGAGCTTTTGTTGCCGCACGAACCTGGAGGTCTGTAACTTCAGCCTGAAGGCTATCAAAACCCATCCGGATATTCGTTAACTCTTGAGTGAGAGCTTCTGACTCAGACTCCAGGTTGAATTTCTTTTCGCGAGCTTCAGTCAGCGCGACTTCAAGTTCAGCCAATTTTGACTGTTGAGACAAGAGCTGCTCTTTAATTTTTGCAATCTCGCGGTCTTGACGTTCAACTGCGTGACCTGCGTTAACAACTTCTTGCTCAGCTCTTTCAAGATCTTTTTTCAAGCTTGTTACTTTGATTTCTTGTTCGATCTTACGTTTTTGAGCCCCTTCGATTTCCGAAGTGACATTTTCGAGTTGTTTTTCAGTTTTCTTAAGAGC
>JBFWYS010000112.1:0-9464 GCA_050186175.1 Pseudobdellovibrionaceae bacterium | reverse complement strand
GGGCTCGTCTTTTTCATTTCTTCCATATAGGGCTCAAGATAAGCGACCGCTTTTTTCATTACGCGCGCACTCTTAACAACCTGTGGAAGGAACATTTTTCCTTCACCAAAAAGCTGTCCTACGACCTTCATACCGCCCATAAGAGGGCCCTCAATTACTTTTAGTGGAGTGCCAAATTCCTTACGAGCCTCTTCCGTATCTTTTTCGATGTAAGTATCAATTCCTTTAACAAGAGCGTACGTGACGCGATCTTGTAGAGATTCTTTTCGCCACTCTTCGGTGGCCACTTCTTTTTTGCCCGATTGAGTTTTAAATTTTTCAGCAAGCTCCAGAAGTTCTTCGGTGGCCCTTGAATGTTTGTTTAAAATGACAGCTTCGCATTTTTCACGGAGGTCAAGATCGATATTCTCATAAACTTCAAGCATTCCCGCATTTACGATTCCCATATCAAGGCCAGCACGAATTGCGTGATACAAGAATACGGTATGCATCGCTTCCCGAACTTTATTATTTCCACGGAAGCTAAATGAGAGATTCGAAATACCACCACTAATAAAACAGCCCGGGCAGACTTTTTTTATCTCTCTAGCTGCCTCGATAAAATTCACAGCATAAGAATCATGCTCTTCAATTCCCGTTGCGACTGTCAAAATATTGGGATCAAAAATAATATCGCAAGGATTGAAGTCTAACTTCTCGACTAAAAGTTTATAGGCTCTTTGGCAAATACGAACCTTATCATCTTTGGTTGCGGCTTGGCCTTTTTCATCAAATGCCATCACAACAACGGCGGCTCCATATTTTTGAGCAAGCTCAGCGTGGGCCAAAAACTCCACTTCGCCTTCTTTTAAAGAAATCGAGTTAACAATTCCTTTTCCCTGAATGCATTTTAACCCTGCCTCGAGGACACTCCACTTCGAACTGTCGATCATAATCGGCACACGAGCGATATCAGGTTCCGAACCGATGAGGTTCAAAAAATGACTCATGCATTCGGCGGAATTCAACATTCCTTCGTCAAAGTTGATGTCGATGATGTTCGCTCCATTTTCCACTTGCTGGCGCGCCACACTCAGTGCTTCGTCGAATTTTTTTTCTTTAATAAGCGCTGCGAACTTTGGAGAACCCGTAACGTTTGTTCTTTCACCCACCATCAAGAACGGCTTTTCTCCCGTTGGACTCACATTGAGAGGCTCAAGGCCAGACAGCCGCATTTTTTGTTCAATATTGGGAATCAATCGCGGTTTTTGGTTCATTGCCCTTGCTATAGCAGCAATGTGTTTTGGAGTGGTCCCACAACAGCCTCCAACGATATTTAAAAATCCACTTTCCGCAAATTCTTTTAAAGTTCCCGCAAGACTTTCTGGAGTTTCATCATAACCCGTTGGACTTAACGGATTTGGCAAACCCGCATTCGGATAACAGCTCACATAAGTGTCGGCAATTTTCGAAAGTTCCTGAATATACGGACGCATTTCAGGAGCGCCCAACGCACAGTTAATCCCCACGCTTAAAGGTTTTGCATGGCCTATCGAATTCCAGCAGGCTTCCATTGTTTGGCCTGATAGAATTCGACCGGACTGATCCGTGATTGTCACAGAAAGCATCAGCGGAAGTTTTTCTTTTCTCGCTTTTTCAATTCGATCAATCGCAAATAAACAAGCTTTTAAATTCAGAGTATCGATCACGGTCTCTGGCAAAAGAATATCGACTCCACCTTCAAGCAAAGCTTCTGCCTGTTCAGCATAAGCTTCAACCAGCTGATCAAAGCTCACGCTTCTAAAAGCTGGATCATTGACATCAGGAGATAGAGACGCGGTTTTACTTCCAGGCCCAAGAGCCCCGGCGACGTAACATTTTTTTCCAGTCTCTTTAAAAAATTCTGCAGTTGCATCTTTTGCAAGTCTTGCCGCCGCGACGTTGATCTCGCGAACATATTTTTCCATTTTATAATCTTCTTGCACGATACTTGTTGCATTGAATGTGCAAGTTTCGATGATGTGAGCGCCCGCCCTTAAGTATTGCAGATGAATTTCTTTGATGACATCGGGGCGAGTGAGTACGAGAAGATCGTTATTACCTCGGAGATCTTTGTCATGGTCTTTAAAGCGCTCTCCACGAAAATCGCCTTCTTTTAATTTGTATTGTTGAACCATGCTGCCCATGGCTCCATCCAAAATCAAAATCTCTTTCTGCAATCGCTTTTTGAGCTCAATTAATAGAGCTGATTCGGGTAATCTCATTATTTTTTAAATTTCCTTACGATATCGACCACAGTCGGCGTGTCGTTCATGATATAAAAATGAACCCCTGGGACTCCGGCAGCTAACAAGCCTTCAACTTGTTTCTCCGCCCACTTCTGACCAATCTCTCCCGCATGCGAAGGACTATGATGAACCTCGTCCACAAGCTGTTCCGGGAAATCGATATGAAATGTTTTTGGAATGGATTTGAGTTGGGCGGCTGAACGCAAAATTTTAACGCCTGGAATGATCGGAACCGTGATTCCCGCGTCTCGACACTGCTTTACATATGAAAAATACTGATCGTTATCGAAGAACATTTGAGTCACGATGTAATCTGCACCAGAATCCACTTTTTGTTTCAAAAACTTAAGATCGGTTTTTAAATTAGCCGCTTCAAAATGTTTTTCAGGATAACCAGCGACCCCAACACAAAAATCAAGAGGCGCACTATTACTAATCGGCTCGACAAAAATTCCCTTTCGTAAATCCGCAAATTGAGAAACTAAGTCCGCTGCGTATTTATTGACCGAGCGATCCTTAGAAATTTCTTTTTCGTAATTAGGAAAGTCTCCACGAAGTGCAAGAACATTGTGGATACCTAAAAAGTTCAACTCAATCAAAGCGTCTTCGGTTTCTTCACGAGTAAAACCGAGACATAAAATATGAGCTACAGTATCGATACGAAAACGGTTTTGAATAATTCCGCAGATTCCAATTGTACCCGGACGCTTTTTGAGAGTTTTACGAACAATCGTTCCATCTGGATTTTCATGGTAATAGGCATTCGAAGCATGAGCTGTCACATCGATCCAGGGTGGATCCAGAGGCGCTAAGGCCTCAACGATTTGCAAAAGATCATTTACAGAACGGCCGCGCGGCGGGGGCACGATTTCAAAACTAAAAAGCGGATTCTTGGCCTTCGCTAAGTGCTCTACAACTTTCATTCTTTTCACTTCCTGTAGGAACTTTTGGTATACCTGTTTCAATCTCAAATCTCAAAACTAATTTGCAGCTAAAGGCGCGTTAAAATGGCGAAGAATTAAGGACTTAGGTCTGTTAATTCAGGTTCTTTCTGAGCTTTCACTCTAGGCGTAAAGGCCAAGGCCCTGAAATTGCCCAAACCGTTTATTCCCGGAGCAAGGCTTGATACGATGTAAGTATCGACCATTTGGAGGTTTTTCGATGAATAAAACTATTCTCGGGGCATTGGCTTTACTCGTTGGAGGCGCGATTGGAATTGGTTTAGCCTACACTCCAGAGAAAGGCACAAGTGAACATAGCTCGGTCGACGACAAGAAAAACGTTTACTCAGATTTGGAGAAAACGATTCGCGAAATCATGGCCTTCGTTCAGAATCCCACTCAGTTTACAGCCTCCACTTGCGGATCTACGATCGAGCGCGTTACGAATGAGCTTCAAGCCCGAAACCCGCTCTATTTTGACCGCAGTCTGATCGAGGGATCGGAGAAAAAACTGATTGAAATGCTTTGGCAACTACGCCTCGCGATTCGCGAAAAATTTCAGGATTTTTATCACCAGAGACAACTGATCGGTCCTCAGGGAGCTGATTGTGTTGAAAAGGTTCGTCGCGCTTTTCGTTTTGCCCGCTACATCGAAGACTACCTGACACTTTTCTTGTACAAACCAAAACCTTTTGACAGCGCCACAGATCAAAAATGGATCAATTCCCTTCAGGGCAAATCACCACAACTTTTGGTTTCTGATAAAGAGCCTGTAGTTAAAATTAAGTCCGGTGATGCTATTATGAGTCGCGGCGATGCTTTTACGAGTGCTGCCATCGCAAGAATCGGGAACGAAGATGCACAGTTCTCTCACCTTTCTCTCGTGTACATTGAAGGTGCAACCCCAGACATGGAATATACAATCGAAGAAGCGCTAACAAGTGAGCGCGTAAAAGTGATCGAAGCTCACATCGAAGTGGGATCTTTTTACGGCACGTTCGGAAAATATGTTCAAGATGGTCACACCCGCCTCGTTCAATATCGATTTCCTGATTCAAAAATCGCTCATCAAGCCGCTCTCAACCTTTACAAAATCGTGGATGACTATCAAAAAGGTCGGCGCAAAGGCCGCGCGGAGCCTGACGTAAATGACAATATTCCGTATGATTTTCATATGAATCTTGCAGACCGAAGCGAAATTTTCTGTTCTGAGGGAACCTCCATCGCTTATACAGATGCCGGGGTTGAGATACCCACTTTTCCATCGGACATAGAAAGAAATCCGCTTACGGAGGGAATGGGAATTACAGTTTTCAAGACCTTTGCGCCAGCCGATATGGAAGTTGAACCCCATTTTAACATGATTGCAGAATGGCGTGACCCTCGAAAAATAAACAATGCCTTGAAAAAAGATGTAATCTTGGCAAGCATTTTTAAATGGATGAAAAATTCTGAGTATGATTTTTATCCTGATCTTAGCCATGGAGCCAAGGCGCTCTTCGCGTGGACAGCTCGTCAAGCGGACTTAGGTTTTGTGAAGGGGCAAATGCCTAAAAACATGAGTCCTAATACTTTACGAATGGTTTTTATTCTGGATGAAATCGGGGCCAAATTTCAAGACGAATTAAATAAATTTGAAATCGAAACCTACCAGGCAACAAGTCTTTTACCGGGCTATCCGCAAATGATGGAACGACTTGAGAATTTTAGAGCTCAAGACGCAGATTTATTTACCGACAAGCAAAAGTGGAAAAACTCAAAAGTGCATATGAGATTTAGACCAAAAGGAATGAAGACTCCTTTTTAGATTTTAATCCTTAATCCATCTGCATCTCGAAAGACTCATTCGCCTTTCGAGATCGAAAATTGATCCGAACGTGAGAAGGGCGAACGACATCTTTAATTCGAAAACTCCCCTTCTCACTTTTTACAACGATCAGCCTTTTTTCAGCGCTTAAAGCCCCGTCTTTTTCCTTGATTTTATAAAAAGCCTTTACTTCGAGATCCGATTTTTTAAGACTCTGCATATTCATTCCAACAAGCTCTAAAAGCAAATTTGAGCCGTCAGGAACAAGCCGGAATGTGACCATCTTGCCGTCCTTAAGGAGGGCTTCGTCGCGAATAACTTCAGGCGATTGGGCGAAGGCAAAAAGGCCACTCAAAATGACGAGGGGCAGAATCAAATGGAGGCCATCAATTAAAGCTTTCAATTCTATCCTTTTACTTGATCAGTGAATCCCTTTTTTTTACATTCTCTTTCGTCATGACACAACCCAATTTTTCGATTTCAGAAAATCATCAATCAAAAAACATTTTGAGTTCAATTAATTTACCAAATCTTGACTTAAAAGTGGCAATTGATACCAGAAAAAAAATGGTTCAAGCCATCGCCGATTTTGAAATGCTTCGCGAAGGCGATAAAATTATGGTTGCAGTGAGCGGTGGAAAAGATTCGGCCGTTTTACTCACTCTCTTTTCCGATATTCAAAAACGCGCCCCCTTTCATTTTTCATTTGAGGCCGTTATGCTCGACCAAGGACATCCCGGATTTAATCCAAAATCTTTTATCGAATGGGTCGAGAATCAAGGCTTTAAGTTTACTTTGATTTCAAAAGACACTTACTCAATTGTAAAAGAAAAAGTACAAAACGGCGTTTATTGTTCTTTATGTTCACGTTTGCGCCGCGGCCTCCTTTACACCCACGCGAATAAAAATGGGTTTACAAAAATAGCTCTGGGCCACCACCGCGATGACCTCGCTGAGACTCTGCTCATGAATTTGTTTTTCACTGGAAAACTGGCTACGATGCCCGCGAAGCTTCGTTCGGACGACGAATCGCAAATCTTGATTCGCCCTCTTGCGTATGTCGCCGAAAAAGACATCGTGGAAATTTCTGAGTCGTGGCAGATTCCGATTTTTCCGTGTAATCTTTGCGGATCGCAGGATGGGATGCAGAGAAAAAAAATCAAACAGCTCATTCGCACTCTGGAAAAAGATATTCCTGAAATTGGCTCATCACTTTTAACTGCGATGGGAAATGTTCACGCCAGTCATCTACTGGATCAGAAACTGTGGGACTTTAAGTCTCTATAAAAGAGCCTCTCTATTGCCTTTGAATTGTAATTTCCCAAATCGATCGGTACTGCGGATCGGTTGTAGTGGCCGGAGCAACTCTTATGTACCGCGCCCACCATCCCCCAGAACCGTTTTGAGTCAGATTATGAACCGACGTTGTTCCAAATCCGGTGAAGCCGACTGCCGCATTCGCATAGGTAACTCCATCAATTGAAACATCAATTCGATAAGAACCTGCCGACTCCCAGGCGATAGTCGCTCCGGTTACAAAACGTGTTGCTCCTAAATCAACCTGAACCCATGAAGGCTTTCCGTCATTGTTCGAGGCCCATCGAGATGTGAAATTCCCATCGAATACTTTCGCCGCCGAAAATGCACCCGAAGTGTCATTATTCCAAATTCCGCTTGCGGTGGCCGCAACTGGTGGATTGACCGTGAGAGCTTGTCTGTAGAGGGAGTCAAATTCATTCAGAGTCACGAACTCATATCCGAGAGGTTGAAGTTTGTCTTGAACCATCTTCAATCGGGTTGGATTGTAATTCCAAGAATACGCCATGGCCTGAATAAATTGTCCACCGGACGAATTGTTAACAATTTCGTCAGCTAACCATTGAGCTGCGGCCTCATTGTAATTCGCCGCCGTGCTTGCCGTACTTCGATCGATCAACCATAAATCAGGTCCCGACGGAAAGGTATGCCACCGAGTGAGTGTGCGAAAAAGAGAGGTCGTACCGTTTCCAAGTGTCGAAGCAGCCGCATTTGCCGTCATCCCCTCAGATCGTCCCATGTCTGCAATCACGGCTTTTAATTCTGGGAATGCGGGCAGCAAACTTTGATTCAAATATCCAATCCATGATGGATCCCAGGCTGTCCAAGCAGAGGAATACAATCCCATCATATCCATGTCCATACTCTGCAAAGAAGATCGTGTTTTCTGAAAGTAATCTGCCATGATTTGAGCTTTGTCAGATGTGATCTTCGAAGTCCCGGGCGCCATCACTCCGTAGTCTCCATATCCAAGAAACGGATAACTGTATCCCAATCCAGAAACAGAACTGTAGAAAAAATCATTGGCCGTAGCCGTTGCATAAAGATGTTCAGCCATCACCGGCATCAAAGTCTTAAGATGCGGAGCCAATCCATAAGAAATAGGAACCTGTCCTCGAGCAGGATCATCCCAAAAAGCGTAACGAAAATTGTATTGCATGTAGCCTGGAGAATCTCCACTCTCATGCATGATCAAAGCGACATATTTTTTATTCGGGTTATAAGCTCTAAATGTTTTACTTCGCACCAGCGTTTGTTTTAGCGTTGCGATGCCCGTTTGTTTCGAGTGAAAACTGTAATTGGTCGCCCAATCAGATACGACCGTATATTTTCCAAATTGCCCTGCGAGCTTGACTCCCGCATACTCGCAAAACCCGCGGGACTGACCTTGTAAATCTGCTGAAGGCCAAAAGCCTAACACCGGAATATTTCTAGGCGAGTGCTGCATAATATATTGTACAAGATTAAGCATTTCTTGCGAGTACTCCGGATCTGCAGCGGCCTGGCATCCCTGGCCTCCTGGTGAAGGCAACCAAAAGACATGAATTTTATTTTGAATCGCAAAATCACGATGACGATCATGAGAATTAAAAAAGTAAAAATTTGCCAACCAACTGCTGCTTTGCTGCCCGTAAAAAGAATTATAAACCCAGCTTTGCGCCTGATAAAAATTGACGGCCTCAGAAGCACTTGCCTTAAACATGGTGGTTAAGTCATAAACTACGGTAAGCCGCAAGCTCTTCGCTAGCGATCGCATATCGGGGCTAAAAATCAAAAGATTCTTAACGCCTGATAAATTTGTTGCAATATTAAGTGTGTAGGGTCGACTTGGATCCCAGATCACTACACCTTTCACAGAAGCTCTCGACTTGTAGTAAGAAATCATAGTCGAAATATTCGTATATTTCGCTGCCCCTGAAAATTTACTAAGTTTCGAATAAACTTTGGAGGCGAGCCAATCTGTTTCCTCATTGTAATTTAAATAAATTTGCGAGCTCGTTCTATTTGCCAAACCTTGCAAGGAAATCAATGCCAGCTGGTGATTTCGGGGCAGAGTATTCATGTTCTGAAAAATTCCGATGCTGGTTGAGGTTGGAAAATTAAAATTCTGATAACCAGCGAACAGAGCAATAAATGAAAAAATAAACAGACTTATCTTAAGCTTTTTAATAACCACCTCTTCAGAATTTTATCGGCATGAGCGGAGATCGAGTTGAGAAAAAGAGTTTCATTTTGAGACAGTGGAGAAAATTAAATGGTCCAAAAAATCTGTCTTTGAAGGACTATTTCTGTCCGGCTCCCCCTTGTCTCCTATGAAGGCTGAGTCGTGGATCTTTTGACCAACTTAAAAGGTCTCCGATTTAGCTTATTATTCTTATTTTTGGCAGGTTTTACACCAATAGGTACTACGCCCGGCTTGAGTCGTTTTTAAAATCGGTCCTCCACAAACTCTGCATTTATCTTTATCGCGTTCATAAACTTGAAATTCTGTCTGAAAATAGCCGGACTCCCCTTCCGCATTTTTAAAGTCGCTGATTGTTGAGCCACCAGCCGCAATAGCTTTTCGGAGAACTTCCTGAATCGCAGCCACAAGCTTTTCAAGTTCATTTATCTTCAAAAGATGGGCTTTTCTCTTAGGACTAATCTTGGCAAGAAATAAGGCTTCGGAAGCATAAATATTGCCCACACCCACTACAACTTTTTGATCCATCAAAGCGACTTTACATGCGATTTTTCTTTTAGCTAACTGTCGCTTTAAATTTTCAGCAGAAAACTCTTTTGCAAAAGGCTCTGAACCCAAATGTTTCAGTCGAGGATGTATTGCTTCACCTCTAATTTCGACAAAATCAATAAATCCAAATCGGCGGGGATCATTATAAACCAGTAAGCGCCCATCTGAAAGTTCAATTGCAAAATGATCATGTAGGCGTTCAATTGCACCAACTCGCCATGTTCCAGTCATACCTAAGTGAGAGAGTAAAAAACCCTTTTGAGTTTCTAAGAGTAAATACTTCGCACGTCTTTTGACCTTTACAATTTCAAGACCAACCAAATTCTCAAGTTTCTTTTTGGGAAATGGATAACGCAGATCTTTTCGCTGATAATGAAAGGTCTTGATCGTAGCATTTTTCT
>JBFWYS010000111.1:0-9508 GCA_050186175.1 Pseudobdellovibrionaceae bacterium | reverse complement strand
CCATCGGAGATTAGGCTTACAGAAGAGGACATTATGAAAATCTTGGTGAGTTGGATCGTGTTTTTATTTACATCTATAAGTTAGGCTCAAATGCCTAAACCTGTGGATCCTAAAGAAATTAATAAAGAAGATCTCCCTCCTATGGCAAGTCCCATTGATCCCAAACAAGAAGAATTCAAGGAGAAGGCTCGTAAAAGACTTTATCCTGGTGGAATCGACGAAGAGGATTTGCGGGTGCAAGTGGATTTGCCAAGACCTGAGAAAAGTATTTCAGGTCCGGTAACTCCAGGGACAAAACCGGAATTAGAGCACGAAGGCTTTTAAGAAACTGTAGGCCTGAAAGGAACGACAATGCAGTACGATTTACCTGAAGGTGTGACCCGCGAAACAATGGACGTCGATGTTTTAATTGTCGGCGGAGGTTCAGCAGGTCTCTCGGCAGCTTTGCATTTGCAAAACTCAATCGCAAAGCACAACGAAGAAGTGGCTTCAGGAAAAAAAACTGGCGAAGCGATACCGGAACAGATGATCGTCGTGCTCGAAAAAGCTTCTGAAGTTGGAGCTCACAGTTTGTCGGGCGCAGTTTTAAAACCAACGGCCTTGCAAGAGCTTATTCCGGATTATCGTGAGCAAGGTTGCCCGATTGAATCTAACGTTGTTGAGGATGCTGTTCATTACTTGGGAAATAATTTTTCTTTTAAACTTCCGATGGTGCCGCCACCGTTTCACAATGTCGGCAATCACATTGTTTCAATTTCAAAATTCAATCGTTGGCTGGGTCAGCAGTGTGAAACAAAAGGGATCAATATTTTCCCAGGATTCGCAGCAGTTGAGGCTTTGTATGAAGGCGACAAAATTGTAGGGGTTCGTACAGGCGATAAAGGTCGAGATAAAGACGGAACTCCAAAGTCAAATTTTGAACCTGGAATGATTTTGAGATCTAAAGTCGTGATTTTTGCTGAGGGGACTCGGGGTTCTCTTTTTAGAAAAGTTTCTGCAAAATTAAATTTGCGTGATGGCAAAAATCCAGAGGTTTTCGAAGAAGGCGTTAAAGAAATAGTGCAAATGCCTGCCGGAACCGTAAAACCCGGACAAGTCATTCACACGCTAGGATTTCCTCTTCACAAGAGTATCGGTGGCACTTTTATTTATACAATTCCTGGAGATAAAATTATCGTTGGACTTGTTGCTTACCTCGACACATCGGATCCACTTTTGGACCCACATCGTGAGCTTCAAAAATTGAAAACTCACCCATTCCTGCAAAAGATGTTGAAGGGCGGAAAGGTAGTCGCTTACGGAGGCAAAACATTGCCTGCGGGCGGCTACTACTCGATGCCAAAGTTGTCGGGAGATGGATGGGTGGTTTGCGGTGACTCTGCGAGTATGGTGGATGTTCAAAAGCTCAAGGGAATTCACTTGGCCATGAAATCTGGAATGTGCGCAGCGGAAGCAGTCTTTGAAGGCTTAGTTAAGGGTGACCTTAGCGCTAAACAACTCAAGTCTTATGACACTCGAATCGAAGCGAGTTTCGTTAAAAAAGAACTTTATAAGGTTCGTAATTTCCATCAAACCCTTTCGAAGGGGATGTTTGCTTCAATGCCTTTGATTGCTATTCAGGAAATCACGGGCGGTCGAGGTTTAACTGACAATATGCCTACCCATATTGACGCCCACACAACAGAGTCTGTGGTCGAAATCTGGGGCCCGGGAGGCGAAAAAAGAGAGGAAAATCAACTGCCTAAACCGGATGGTGAGTTGTTTTTTGATAAACTTAGCTCGGTCTATTTAACGGGGACTATGCATGATGAGCATTCGCCGAACCATCTTTTGGTTGCTGACGGTGACATCTGCCGAACCGTTTGCGAGCCAAAATATAAGAGTCCTTGCAATCACTTTTGCCCTGCCGCCGTCTACGAAATGGTTCCCTCGCCTAATTATGTAGGCCAGAAAGAATTACAAGTGAACTATACCAACTGCATTCACTGTAAGACTTGTGATATCAAGTGTCCTTTCGAGAATATTGAGTGGACTGTGCCAGAGGGTGGTGGAGGACCTCAGTATCGTGAGGTTTAATTCTTATGCCACAATTTTTCGCTTCCACTTCGATCGGGCTTGCTGACGTTCTTGAAAAAGAACTTGTTGATTTAGGCCTCAAGCCAAAATTGAAAATGAAGGGGGGAGTGATCTTCGAAAGCAACTGGGAAGGTTGTTACAAAGCGAATCTCCACTCTCGATATGCCTCTCGAATTTTAAAACCTGTTCTCGAATTTCCGGCCTACAATCTTGACGAACTTTATCACAACATTCGCAGACACGATTTCACAAAATACATTCGCCCTGATCAAACAATGACTGTCGAAGCAAAAATCGAAGAGTCTGCGATTCGTGATCAGCGCATGGTCGCGATGAAAGTGAAAGACGCTGTTGTTGATCAGTTCCGTGATGCCTATGGCGTTCGCCCAGATGTCGATAATTACAGTGCATCTCTTCGTGTGCACGTAAAGGCTTATAAGAATCAATACTACGTTTCCGTTGACACTAGTGGTGAATCTCTTTTCAAGAGAGGCTATAGAACGGCCGCGGGCGAAGCTCCCATGAAAGAAAACTTGGGGGCAGGTTTGCTTGGGTTGGCGGAATGGGATCGTAAGTCTCCAATTGTGGATCCGATGTGTGGGTCGGGAACAATTTTGATCGAAGCTGCTCTTATGGCTTTGAACGTAGCCCCAGGACTCTTAAGAACTAAATTTGCTTTTCAAGACTTCAAAGGTTTTGAAAAGGAAGTCTGGGAAAAAGTTGTGAACGAGGCTGCTGATGTCGCCCAAGAGGAATTGGATTTTAAATTCTACGGTTTTGATCACGATCGCGAAGTTTTAATGAAAGCCAAGGCCAATGCAAAAAAAGCGGGCGTTGATCACGTGATCGAATTTAAAAAAGAAATCATCACTACGCTTAAAAAACCGGTCGAGCAGGGAACCATCGTCACGAATCCTCCCTATGGAGCGCGAATCGGCGAAGAAGATAACTTAAAAGATGTTTACCGTGATTTCTCGCATACTTTGAAAACAGAATTCAAAGGCTGGTCCGCTTGGATGCTCGCGGGGAACAAAGATTTAATTTCAGAGCTGCGATTGAAATCAACTCGTAAGCACTTTGTCTTTAACGGTTCTATTGAGTGTCGCTTTCTCAAGTACGAAATGTTCTAATCAGCAGTTCAATTCTACAAAAGATTTAAGTTTGTAGTCGAACTCAAATATTTCTTCGATCCGGCAAGAAGAAAAGCCATTGAAGAGTCCATGGGGCTTAGCCTTTAAAGTTCTTAGAACGGTTTGTAAAGCGCCATGTAGGCCGAACCTACTCCAGCGAGTACAAATAAAGCGAGCATGAACCAAGCACTTGAAGCCTTTTTTCTTGCGAGTGTAGCCGCTGCCCCCAAGAAGAGCCAGATGACGAGCTTCGCATAGATCCAACCCGGTAATCCGTCTGTCATTCCGAGTCTTGCGAGCATTCCAAAGCCCGCAACTAAAATAAAAATCAATCCGACGCCATGAGCGACCATGGCTAACATTTTTGCTTTCCCTTTGATTCCCGCGGCACTTGCATAGTGTGAAATTAAAATTCCACCGAGACCTGCAAATAACATCATGATTCCGGCATAGTGTAAGAGCTTGTAGACCTGATAAGAAATCATTTTTTATCCTTTAGTTTTCTTCGGTAATTCCCAATTGTTTTTTTATTTTCGAGATGTCTTTTCGCATTTCTGGAATGGCAGAGAAGCTAGATTGAGTTCTCAGATAAGACTGAATCGGTTGAAGAGGGTGTCCTCCATAAGAGCCAGATTCAGATATATCTTTTGTAACTACTGAAACTCCTGCCAGCTGAACTTTTTCTGCGATTTTTAAGTGGTCTGTTACACGCACGCTGCCCCCACAGACAAAGAAGTCTCCGATTTCAGTAGAGCCTGCGACAATAAATCCTGCCGTGATCAAGCAACCTTTTCCGATTTTACAATTGTGAGCAATGTGAACAAAATTATCGAGTTTAGTCATAGCGCCGATTCGTGTTTCAGAAATTGTGGCTCGATCAACTGCACAGTTTGCGCCAATTTCAACATGATCTTCGAGAATGACTTTTCCAACCTGTGGAATTTTGTGATGGCCGCTGGCATCGCTGAAGTATCCAAAACCATCTGCTCCAATAGTTGTATGCGGATGGATTTCGCAGTGATTGCCGATCCAACAATCTGCGCCCACAAAAACTAGGGGGTGAAGGATACAGTCAGATCCAACATGTGCACCTTTTTCAACAATGGTTCCCGCGCCGATGACGGATCGATCTCCAACCACGGCATGTTCACCAATTACAGCGTTTGGGCCGATCGTGCATTTTTCGCCGATTTTTGCTGTTTCGTGAACGCATGCGGATTGATGGATAGTTGGGTTTTGTAAGAAGCGCGCTCTTTTATAATCAAATAACGGAAGAATTTGCGAAAGTGCTTTTTGAATTCGCGGAGTTGAATACAATGCACCTTTAAAGTTTTTAATTAGGGGAGATTTTGCAAGATCCGTGGTGACTACTAAAATAGCGGCATCGTTTTTGACGGCCTCTTTTAGATCTTCTTCTTTCGAAGCAAAGACCAAAGACTCACTGTCGGCTTCAATTGGGATTCTAACGTAGGTAGCGGTAGATGTGAGGTCCCCACCCATGTGAACTAAAGAATCGGGTTTGAGGTTGGAAATCACCTGTGCAGCAATCATGTGAAGTCTCCCTGTGGTGTTGAAATCCTTGTACACCGGTTTCGAGCTAGATGTTAGAAAGCCGCGGCCTAACCAACGCCTCGCAGCAGTATGGAGCTTGGCATTTTTTGTTTTATCGAAAACGGATTTGGTGTACAGCAATCTTAAGGAGATCTTTAAATGGCAGCTAAACCATCGAAAAAGCCTGAGAAAAAAGTCGCTAAAAAATCTGTTAAAGAAACTCCAAAAGCAGCTCCTAAGGCAGCAAAGGCAACTGTTAAACCGACAAAAGAAAAAGTTGCAGCGAAATCTAAACCGGTTCTTTCGAAGCCAGCCGCGCCGGCCAAAAAAGAGACGGTTAAAGGAACTTCTCCGAAAAAAATCGCTTTACAGCCGAAAGTAGAAGAAAAAAAGGCTCCCAAAAAAGTCGAGGAGGCTCCTATTGAGGCTCCAGTTCTGGTGGTTGAAGATAAGGTAGAAACCAAGGCAGAATCCAAACCAGAAAAGCCGGCGAAAAAATCGAAGTCGAAAGAAGCTAAGTCAAAAACTGCTGAGTCTTCAGCTGATAATGACGTCAAGTGGGCCGAGTATCATGAGAAATATTCGGAAATAAAGGCCCTACCTTATTCAATGTCAGGAGTTTTTGCCGAAAAAACTCCCATTATGCACAAGGTTCTAGGATGGGGATTTATCGTAAGTATTTTAAACGATCGCTTGGAAGTGGTCTTCCAAAGTGGTCCCAAAACCCTAATTTCAAACTACAAAGGATGAACTTCTAGGCAAAGGATCTGAGTCATCACGTATTTCGTGAGGATTTCTCTTGTAAATCCCAGACCTTTTAGCTTACATAACGAGGCATGGCGAAAGAAGATTTAGCACAAATAGACGGAAAAGTTATCGATGCCCTCGCAGGAGGCATCTATAAGGTCCAGTTGGACAATACAGTTGAGATCACAGCAAAACTCTGTGGAAAAATGCGTCGATTCAACATCCGTGTTGTAGTTGGTGACAAAGTGACTGTCGGTGTTTCGCCTTACGATCCGACGCATGGCTTGATCATGTATCGTCATAAATAACCGTAAATTCTTATGAGCATTAAACGATAAATGCTAGTAAGCATTAAACAACAAATGCTAGTAAGCATTATAATTTATAATCTCTTGTTTGTGATTCCCAATTTTTCCTGTTTTAATTTTTTTCAGTTCAAAAACCTCAGTGAGCGTTTTTCTACGCTCTTATGACAATGGAGTGACGTCAGGTGGAGACTACCTTTCAGGCTTATTTAACAAAAACGGTTGGTAATATTCCTTGGAAATCGGCGAGTGCAGTTCTCGAGTTAACTGCCGAAGGTGGAACGGTTCCTTTTATTGCCCGCTATCGTAAGGAAAAAACCGGAAATCTCGATGAAGTGCAAATTCGGTCGGTGATCGAAGCCCATGAAACTTTCGAAGAAATCGTAAAGAGAAAAACTTTCTTGGTAAAAGAAATTGGCGAACAAGGCAATCTGACGGAAGAGATTAAAAAACGTATCGAAAAATCGATGGACCTCAACGAGCTCGAAGAGATCTATCGTCCGTTCAAAAAGAAAAAGAAAACCAAAGCTACCATCGCAAGAGATGCGGGACTTGAGCCCCTTGCTGACTGGATCTGGGATTTGGGCCACGGCAAAATTAAAGACGATACGACTCTCGAAGTGAAAGCAAAAAACTTCTTAAATCCTGCAGCCCAGATTGCGACTTTAGATTTAGCTCTTAAAGGCGCTCAAGATATTCTTATCGAGAAGCTTGCCAACATGCCTGACTTGCGTGGCCTGGTTCGCGCTCACTACTTTGAAAAAGGAAAAATCGGTTCAAAGAGAACAAAGGATTTTAAGCCTCACTCGAAGTACGAAATGTATCAAGAATACGAAGAATCTGTGGCGTCACTGATGGAAACAAAAGCATCTCATCGTTACTTGGCGATGAGAAGAGGGTGGCAAGAAGAAGAGTTGGCCGTCGATATTAAAGGTGATGAGAATTATACCTTAAGCCTCTACGAGAGAGAAGCGACGACTTTACCAGATAGTCCGCAAGGTGTATTTTTGAAGCAGGCTGCTAAGATGGCTTTGACTGTGTATGTAGTGCCGTCGATCGCGAACGAAGTTCACAAAGCACTTAAAGACAAGGCCGATGCGGATGCGATCAAAGTTTTTGCTGAGAATGTAAGAAGACTTCTTCTCGCTTCTCCTTACGGAGCAAAATGTGTTCTGGGAGTCGATCCAGGATTAAAAACGGGCTGCAAAGTTGCATTAATCGACAAAGGTGGGAATTTCATTTCTCATACAGTTGTACAGATTTTAGGTGATGGCGCTGAAGGCAAGGCTAAAGCTTTACTTGGCGAAGTTTTTAAGCAAATCAAAATCGAAGCGATCGCTGTAGGTAATGGAACCGCAGGAAGACAGGCTGAAACTTTCTTCAGAAAAATAGTCAAAGAGTTGGGGCACGAGAAGACTCCCGTTATTATGGTGAATGAATCTGGAGCAAGCGTTTACTCCGCTTCTGAGATTGCTCGTCAGGAATTTCCTGATTTGGATTTAACGGTGAAGGGTGCAATTTCAATTGCTCGTCGTCTTCAAGACCCATTGTCAGAGCTTGTAAAGGTTGAGCCTAAGAGTATCGGGGTTGGACAGTATCAACATGATGTCAGTCAAACTCATCTAAAAAAGGGATTGGAAGCCGTTGTCGAAAGTTGTGTGAATGCAGTTGGTGTGGATATGAATACGGCTTCAACATCATTACTTGCGTATGTTTCCGGTATCGGACCGGCACTTGCGCAAAATATTGTGACATACAGAAAAGAAAAAGGTCTCTTTGGGGATCGCTCTGAACTGTTAAAAGTTCCTAAGTTTTCTTCGAAAGTATACGAGCAATCAGCCGGTTTTTTGAGAATTCTTGGCGGAAAATTTCTTTTAGATTCAACGGGTATTCACCCTGAGAGATATGCAGCGGTTAAAGATATGGCTCAAGAATTAGGCGCTCCAGTTTCTGAATTGATCGGCGGTGGGGCAAAGAAACTCCTAGAGCTGCGAACAAAGTGGGCGAACCTTGTAGGTGAGTTCACGTTTGATGATATCGTGAAAGAGCTGGAGAAACCAGGACGTGATCCTCGTGATCCGTTTAAGATTTTCCAATTTCGTGATGATATTTTTGAAGTAAAAGACCTGAAAGAAGGACTGATTTGTCCGGGAGTCGTAACAAATGTGACAAACTTTGGAGCTTTCGTTGACGTTGGAGTTCATCAAGATGGTCTTGTTCACATCTCAGAACTCTCTTACAAATTTATCGACGATCCTCGCAAAGTTGTGAATCCGGGTGATCAAGTAACTGTCAGGGTAATGGCAGTTGATTTAGATAAAAATCAGATTTCACTTTCTATGAAATTAGAAGACCGGCCTGCCGAAAGGCCCACGCGCGCTCCTCGTGAGGAAGGCCCAAGAGAACCACGTGGTGAGCGTGGCCCACGCGGAGATCAGCGCAGACCAAGACAAGATCGTGGAGGAGGTTCTCGGCCTCAGCAAGAAGCGCGCGGAGGTGGACAAGGCCGACCTCAACATGGTGGAGGTCGTGACGGCGGACGTCCTCAAGGCGGTGGAAGACCGCAAAATCCGTTCAACAATCCATTCGGTGCATTGGTGGGATTAAATAATACAAATAAGAAATAGGTCTCGAAAATTTAGTTTTTTGGCTATGAATCCACGACGAAAGACATCCTGTCATGAGGACGATCCCGTCCTCATACTCCTGGGAACACTGGGCATCGTGCCCAGTGTTTTTAGTTGAGGAGAAAATAAAAGGGCATGTAGAAGTTGGGAGTTGATGGAAAAAAGTCTTAAATCGACTCCGACAAAGAGCACCTAGCTGGCCGCACCTAGCCGGCCGCGCCTAGCCAAAGGGCGACGGCTGCCTTTTGGGAATCCGTTTGCTCTGCCCCAAAGATTTCAATAGCCTATTAAAATGAAAGAATTATCTTCATTTGCTCCGGCCGTGCTTAAAGGGCGATTCGGGGCCGATTTGAGTTTTCTCGCGCCTTCAGTTTTTGAAGTTCAGTTTTCCTGGGATCCGAACTGGCAACTTGTCGACATTCCTTCTGAGTCATTTGCGATCTCTTCGTGTGAGAGAAAAGATGAAATTTGGAAGAGCACGTGTTTTGAGGTGTTTATTATGCCTGAAGGGCAGGCTCATTATTGGGAAATTAATTTATCTCCTCTTAGAAAATGGAATGCTTATCAATTTTCTTCTTACCGAACTCCGGCTCCTCCGGTTCTCGCAAAAAACTGGCAGCTAATCGAAATGCAATTTTCGTCTGGAAGATTAATGGCACAAATTAATTACGATTTGCCGACAAACCTAAAAATGAAAATAGGCATAACCTCTGTTCTTGTGACTAAATCTGGGGAGAAAAGTTATTGGTCTTTGGCTTGGCCACAAGACTCTAAAAAAAGTCAGCCAGATTTTCATGATCCTGCCTGCTATGTTCTAGAAAGGACTATCAAGTGAAATCCAATTTTAAATTGGGCCTCGAAGTTTTTTTGACCGATTCAAAAATTCAAAAGAAACTCAAAGGCAAAAGAGTCGGGCTTGTTTGTCATCCAGCGAGTGTGAATAATGATTTAGAACACAGTTTAGATTTGCTCACTAAAAAAATAAAACTCTCCTGCGCTTTTGGCCCTCAGCATGGAGTTCGGGGTGATAAACAGGACAATATGGTCGAGAGTGCTGATTTTGTGGATCCTG
>JBFWYS010000110.1:0-9569 GCA_050186175.1 Pseudobdellovibrionaceae bacterium | reverse complement strand
TCTTGAAGGGCTACTGCAAAAATATACATGATTGAGTGATCGAGAGTTTCGCGGCTTGCGTTTGGATCCATCTTTTGCGGATCTCCTGCGCCGGTTCCGATGACATAGTGAGTGTGGTGAGACGTGAGAATCACGATTTCTTTTACGTCATCCCAGCTCTTAACTTTTTCACCCATGTTAAAAGCAAGATCGATCAAAGCTTGAGATTGGTACTCAGCCGAATGTTCTTTTGTGTAAGTTTCAAGAATTGCACGTTTGGGTTCATTTGGATCTGGAAGAGGAACTTCGTATTTTCCGTCTTTGCCGTCGAGCATGTATGCGATCACTGAATCTTCACCTTCGTAGATCGGAGATGGAGCGCCTTCGCCTCTCATGCAGCGATCAACTGCTTCGATTGCCAATTTTCCGGCGTGTGCAGGAGCATAAGCTTTCCAAGAAGAGATTTCGCCTTTACGAGATTGACGAGTTGTGAACGAAACGTGAACGGCTTGCTGAATTGCTTGGTAGATTGTCTCAGTCGGCAATTTCAGCATGTGACCGATGCCGGCAGCTTGAGCAGGAGCCAAATGTGCAATGTGATCTTTTTTATGTTTGTGGAGACAAATTGCTTTTACTAGATCGACGTGAATTTCGTAACCGGTGACTAGACCACGTAAAAGATCCGCTCCGTTTTTACCCATCTGCTGAGCGACTGCGAGTATTGGTGGAATGTTGTCGCCCGGGTGAGAATAATCAGCCGCTAAGAAAGTATCGTGAAAATCTAATTCACGGACCGCAGTTCCGTTAGCCCATGCCGCCCACTCAGCGCAGAAGCGCATATTGTTTGGCATCCCGAAAACTGTGGCGCCACCCTCGTGTGGGTGAGTGATCGCTTGAGCACGCGCACTTGCAACCGGACGACGATTTGCTGCCGCAATGGCTACAGACGCGTTGTCGATAATACGGTTGATGATCATATCAGTAACATCATCACCAATCGTCGCATTGTCAGATGCGATCGTTGCCATTTTCCACGCGAGTTGACTTTCGCGAGGGCAGTTTTCTTTAGATGGATAGACACGGACTGTGTGTTTTTTCATTGAGAATCCTTCGATTTTGCCAGAGGCTAAAATCACTTTTATGATGGTGAACAAACCTCAGCACGCTATCTAGAGGGCGTAAGAGGGTCAAGCTTTGCGCTCCAGGCGGCAGCGCATGATCTAGTGTTCTTCAGAGGGGAGTGAGACAGTTTAAGTTTTTGTTAGAAAAAGGGCTCTTCAGAGCCAGTGCCGCAGCGCAGACGGTGACTAAAAAACGGGCAGAGGGTGGCTAAAGGGGGACCTAAGGTTGAGTTAATTCGTCATCGGCATGTGCCCTTTTTTAGTACCAGTAAATATTTTTTGCAGTTGCAAGGACTTCCAACTGCTGAGTGCTTATTTGAACGAACCGGTGGAATTATCGGAACCGGCCATTAAATTTTAGCTTGTCGGCTGATCGGAGTTTCTAGCGAAATGAAAGATTCTGTGGACTGGATCTCTGAAATAGTTTGCAGGTCCTCCATTAAAAATAATCGAAATGATTCTATGTTTGAAGTTACGACTTTGATGATCAGAGCATACGAGCCAGTCGTGTAGTGCGCTTCAACGACTTCAGGAATTTTTCTTAGGTGCTCGAGAACCTTGTTGC
This sequence comes from Pseudobdellovibrionaceae bacterium, assembly GCA_050186175.1. GTDB lineage: Bacteria > Bdellovibrionota > Bdellovibrionia > Bdellovibrionales > Bdellovibrionaceae > JBFWYS01. The sequence goes on along the minus strand of JBFWYS010000110.1, from coordinate 7,904 downwards.
AGTCTTTTGCGTTTTTCAAATGAACTCCTATCATCGCTGAAACTGTAAGCCCGAGCTCCGCGCAATCGATAACAGGTTGAAAACCCTTGAGCACGCCCGCAAGTTTCATTTTGTTTACACGTTGATGGATCGTGCCTCCGGATACCTTGAGGTCTTTGGCAATCTCGACGAAGGAAGCGCGCGCATCTTCGATCAGCTTTCTAAGGATACGACGATCTAGGTCATCAATTTGATAATCTGCACTCACTTTTGGCCTCCAAGAATGTCATTTATGCAAAAATACTCAGTTTAATTACCATAATATCAATTATTTTGTCATATATATTTCATTATTGAAATATTTCTGGATCGCCAATAAAAGTCTTTTAAACCAGAGCGGATCATCGATTCTGGAAAACGAAATTTAAAGGAGCACATCGTGAAATCACTATTCATGGCCTTAACAATTATGGCCGGAACATTTGCAAGTGCAGAAACAATAGAAATTCCCACCGATCTTTTTAGCGACGAAAAGTTGCTCGAGACATTGCTCGATTTAAAAAGGCACACCTATTCTGCTTCAAAAATCGAAAATCACTCGTTGTCATCGATAGAAGGCGTGAGCATTCAGATTTATCACATGACCCCACTCGCCGATGGGTATGCGGAGTGTTCACTTATGACTCGAGTCGAGGACTTTGCTCCTGCAGGCCAACGAGTTCAGATTCTTAAAAATGAATGTCCGCGTCCACTTTAGTTAAATTTCATTTCGGACTTTTAAGGAGATTCCATGTATTTTCGTAGGATCGTCACGATCAGGAGTGATTGTTGGAGGGGGATCGCAAATACTTTTGCCACGGATGGCCGGTTCACATTTTCAACTGAATTTACGACTGAGCTCCAAGCCCAGCTTTATAATGCAGAACCAAGGGCGCTGACTCAAGCAGGAAAAAGAAATCTCGAACGCTTTCCTGAGGACTTCATGTTTCAGGTGACTGACGAAGAGCTTGAGAACTTGAAATCACAAATTGTGATTTCAAGTTGGGGTGGGGTTCGGCATAGACCTTACGCGTTTTCTAAACAGGGAATTGCAATGCTTTCAAGTGTGCTTCGTAGTCCAGTCGCTATCCAGATTAACATTTCGATAATACGTGAGTTTGTGGCGATTCGGAGATTTCTCATCTCACACCAAGATCTTGTATTGCGACTAAACCACATTGAAGAAAAATAGGATCATCAATTTGAGGTGATTTTTGATTCTATTCGATCCTTCATGGCTCCTCCTGAAAAAACACAGAAACGGATTGGCATTGTTACTGACGACACGACAGCTGATAGGACATAACCCCATAAGTTGTCAGGTAGGGGCTATACGAAATGTTAGCCATTTGCCTTTTAGAACCTTTAAGACTTTCTTTTCAAGACGAATCCCAGTTTGAACTCTTTCTATTTTAACTTTTTCTTTTGACGTTACCAAAAAAGGTGTGCCTTATTCCCATAGTCTTGGGATGGCGGCGATTTGGTCTGTAGTATTTGGGTTCATTATTAAGAAAATAACTGGATCGTTAAAAGCGGCTCTCATAGTTGCGGTGGTTGTGTTCTCTCATTGGATTTTAGACTATGTGACCCATATCCCAGATTTACCTCTTTGGTTTGGTGAAACGAAAGTGGGCCTGGGTCTTTGGAAAAGTGCCTGGGCCACTTTTGTATTAGAGACTGGAATTTTTATTTCTGGAGTCTTTCTTTATTTAAAATCATTTCCACAGAGCACACGAAAGAAGGAAATGACCTTCTGGCTACTGATCGCCTTTTTGTTCACTGTTTATTTATTGCATGTGTTTGGTCCCAAGCCTCCCGAAACGACTTCTTCTTATCTCGTCGCAGCTCCGGCCTTTGCACTATGGATCATCGTCTTGTGGGCACACTATGCAGATAAAAAACTGTTTTAACCCCTTAAGCATATAACAGCCATACGACGGCCATTTTGCTGGGGTCACACGATCATACAAAATGGGTCGCACATATTCGGTTGAGCGATGATGATAGACGCAAGAGTTCGAGAACTGAATTTCGGAACGCTGGCGGGTCTATATAAAATGCATTGGCTCCAGAATGAAGTCCAAAAAATGCAAAAGCGAATTCCGCTTTCGCAAGATTCGCTAATGGATGGATCCTCCAATCGCTGAAAGGAGGAGAGCCATGCGTAAACACACGTATTTACGTATTCGGCGGATTTTAGTGATAACTAAAACTTTTTTGATCATACTTTTAATTCTGATCAAAATTTTTTTCTGGGTTCGTTAGTTTCTGAATGACCTGATTTCAGCCAACGGATATTGATCCCACCCAAAGTCGTGCGTTTTATCAATAGGACCGGGTGGGTTAAAAAGTTATTGGAAATCCAAACAAAGCGGTCTTGCGAAAGCGTTTTAGATACTTGTTCTGTTCGAGGTCGTTGTCTAAGCCTGATTTTTAGGCTAGTCTGCGGTAATGAAGTTTGGCCAACTACATCATATCGAATACTACGTCAGAGACTTAGATCAGGCGAAGATTTTTTGGGGTTGGCTTCTTCCACTCTCTGGTTACGAGGAATATCAAAAATGGGATGGGGGAATTAGCTGGCGTCATGAAACAGGGACTTATATATGTTTTGTTCAGCTTTCTGAGGCAAGCAAATTAATTCAAAACGATCGACAAGGTAACGGACTCAATCACATTGCATTTATGGGGAAAGATCGCGTTCACTTAAAGTTGCTTGTAGAAGAACTCCAACGAAGACAAATAAAAATATTCGCATCAAGACCAGATTATGTCTGGTTTGAAGACTCAAACGGGCTCGCGGCGGAGATTTATTTATCTGATTCTCCGTGAAGCCACGCGATCATCAAATTGCTGAGTTCGCGAACGGCAAATTCCTGTGAAATAATTCCAAAAATTGGCCCTTCCGTGCTCTGTTAACTAATAGGCTTTCAATCCTAAGTGGCTTCGAGGAGTTACCCGCCAAATTAAACAATATGTTTGGGTGGCACTTCTTGAATAGAGGACCGAGGCCCTGCTTTGTGGAGTTATTTAATACAAAATCTTATCTATTGTTTTCTGATACGCCGTCGACATTGACTGTGCCCCGGGCACAGTAGTTCTAAAATTCAGTGTCCTCGTGACCGATGGGCATTTTAAAATGATTCTCTTGTTGACCACATAAAGCTCTAGTCTCTACATTATGTTTTCCAGTTGTTTGTTGGGCACTGCCCCAAGACCTCTCTTGTCAATTTTCGGGATTCTTACTGAAGGTCGGAGACAATAGGGAAATTTCCGGAAGTATCTCTGTTATGGAGACCACAACCTGATACTTGGTATAAATCAGATCTCATAATCAATTACGAAGGGGCAGGAGCTAGCCGCTATAGTGACGTATTGACGCCTCGAGGCCCTGCTATCGACTGGGCCGCAAGTGTTCCGGGCGAATTGCTGTCTGAGATCAAGGCCAGCGACCCACTCGTGCCCAGACGTTGGAAAAAAACGCTAGAAACTATTGTTCTTGCCGATTCGAGAGACATGTATTCATTTCCAATCACCGTACCGCTGCAAGAAGGTTTTATTTTTCGATATTACGATAAAAACAAATTGGAAGTGGGAAAGATTTTTGGCCTGGGAAGTGACATTGTTGTCGTGTGTGACCAATAGTCAATTTTCTCTGAAACTGGAATCAACGCCTGGTTTGAAAGAAACTTGGCGGCACAAATTCTGCTTACTAGTCCCTTCAAATATAATGCCTTTTTTAAGGCTTTGTGAGCATGCTTTTGGACAAAAATACATGGTTGTCTAGCATCTTAACAGTAAGGCTAACATGAAAAAAAATCTTTTAATGATCCTACCCCTCGTTGTCACTGTTGCATGTGAAAACAAAAAGCAATCTAAGCCAGCGAAAATTATTACATCTGTTTCCAAACAGACAGTTAATGAAGAATCCAAAATCATAAGTGACCTTGAATCAGTTGGCCTTCTTTATGATAGTGGCCGTAGGACTTTTGGATCTGGGAATCCCTATGATCCGTGTGATGAAAAACTTTTGGCGACTCTCGTCGAGAGCGAAGCCAAGTTAGCTAAAATCGAAAAAGCGCTAGCTCCCAATGAAAGTCTATATCGCGACAGCGCTCTCGAGCTATTTAGACAAATCCGCGATAAAAAAGAGACGTTAAAAGAAATCAACTCTTCAATTCAACCATACTGTAAACAAGACCACGCCGAGCTTGTCGCTTGTTTGAACAACTCAGGAACGGTTAGAGCCTTTATAAACAAGCCAGTTAGTATGCATAAAGTTGTGCATCCCCTTGTGTTCTTGGATGGAGGCACAACTGGAGTTCACGTTTTGGCAAAAGACGAAGGGTACGAAGAACATTCTCTTTACTCAGACGACTTGATTACTGGATCTCAGCCAGCTCACTACGAAAAGGTCCTCGCAGATATCACCACCTTTGACCGTTTGTCAGTTGTAGTTAGTTGTGCCACTGAAAAAACGATTCTTACAGATGTTGGTCTTCATGCTAAAGCTACCCTGCTGACAGCATTTCGATTAGGCAGAACTGCCTGTCAATTACTACAAGCTCAAATCAACGAAGCTCGCGAAAAATCGAAAGAGGACAACACGCACTATACTGTTCAGATCGATCCGAAACAGAGACTATTTTGTGGGAAATTGCTAGTTGAGTAGTGCACTCTCACTTGGGGACTTAGAATCAATCATCCTACCATACTTGCTCTCAAACACATGGGCGAATATGAAATTGTCTGCAAGGACATTAACTAGCAATTAAACTTACAAATCACTGGTCATCTGACGGCCTCGCGATCATCAATTTATTGAGATCGCGCTCGTCTAATTCTATGGAATAATTCCAGAAGTAGACTCGAAACTATTAACTATTGACCAATCCATCCTGTTACAGTTCTTGAGAAACAGTCGAAAAGGTGAATAATTACCGAATGGCACATATATCCTGTGAAAGTGATTCGGCATTTTCGGAGTTATTTCAGATTGCAGCTGATCAGGTGTCCATTGTTTTGCTGATCGCATCGTGATTGAGCATTCGGTTTTAATCGCTCCCTGGCAACTTTTTCTTGCTGTGCCTTCTTTTTTACTTGAACCTGACGTAACGTCAGGCCGCAGACTGCAGTCAAAAGGAGGCCAAATGACAACCAAGGCCATTAAGAAAAGCTGGAAAATCGGGGAGCTTGCAAATGAGACGGGACTGACGGTCCGCGCACTTCATCACTACGACCAAATCGGATTGCTCAAGCCATCCCAAGAAACGGAGGGCGGTCATCGACTCTACAGTACGGCCGATGTTGAGCAGCTGCAGAAGATCGTGACGCTCAAGCAGCTTGGATTTTCTCTCGATAAAATTAAAGAGGCGATTGCAAGTCCGCAGTTTTCACTGGGTTCGGCGACAACCCAGTTGCGCATGGAGATTGAAAAGCGCAAAGCCGACTTAGATGATATCGAGTCGCGTCTGCGCGATGCGGAACGGTTCCAAGGCAGTGGAGAGGCTCGCGCCGATCAGGTGTTGCAACTTCTTTCGCGGATGAATCTCTATGAGCGGCATCTGACCGAAGAGCAACAAGAACTCATCAAACAACACGATCTGCAGTTTGGCCCGGAAAAATTGGACGAGCTCAGGCGCGAGTGGCTGACCGCCACCGAGGATGTGCAAAAAGCGATGAGCGCAAAACTTTCGCCATCCGATTGGCGCACTAAAGCGATTTGTATGCGTTGGTTTGGGTTGGCTTGCGCATTTACGGGCGGCTCTCTCGATGGTGCTTATGATTTAAAGAAGATCGCGGATGCGGAACCGAGCGCCTCACTCCATTTAGGGCTTCCCGGCACGGATCTGAAGAAAATTTTCGATTACATTGACCTTGTCTTGCGCGAATCCGCGAAGCACACGCACGTCCACAGTTTAACTTGGGCTCAGGTCGGCGTAAAAGACCTTGAGCGCGCGCGAAAGTTCTATAGCGCCGTTCTGAAAAATATCGATATGCAGCCGATATTTCAGCATCCATCTGAGATCGTTTATGGCATGACCAATCCCGAACTCTTTGTTGGAACTCAGTCGAGCGACGGCTCCTCTTTAGAGGTCGGCAATTCTCATGTTGTGGGATTCCATACAAGGCAGGACGAGAAAGTGGACGCCTGTTACGCAGAAGCTCTGATGAATGGGGGCACCGGACTGATCGCGCCCCATCGTCAAAGTCGTCACATTTATATTTGTAAATTCCAAGATCCCGACAGAAATACCATCGAGGTCATGCATTGGACAGACGATCCGGATAAACCAACCGGGTAACCGGGAAATGTGGCGCTCCAGAATCCCTGGTCAGTCGACAATCACGCGATCATCAATTTATTTTATTGAGATCGCGTCCGTTCAGAGCTAAATGCAAAATTAAATGACTTTCTCTGCTGGCACTTCTTTCCTGTGAATTAGGCATTCTTTTTTGGACGTTCTTTCATAGAATTTTTTGAGGCAACTGCGTTAGGACCTAACTATTAATCTGGCTCAGAGCGGCTTGCTTATCGCCTCAACTATTATATTAATAGTACTATTAGGAGGTCACGTGAATCAAGATGACAATCTCAAGCAGGAAGCCCTTATTCAGATTAACAATATGCAATCAGTACTTCTTGCATCCAACCGTTATATTTTTTCAGGATCGAAAATGATGGCTTGGGGAATTCTCGTTTTACTCATTCCATTTATCCAAATGGCAACTCATGCCCTGTCCTTTGGTGTGCAACTAGATATGCCTGCAACACTTGCGATCAATATTTTGTTTTATATGGCCTGCTTTATTATTCTAGGCAAAATCGTAGACAGATTTTTTCCATCTAAGATTAAACAAATGCCCCATCCGGTCATTAAAGCAGCCTGGTCGATTTACAGACCGATTATTGCCGTGATAGTTGGTTTAGTGCTGGTGCTTGGATCATTTGGATATGAACCTCTCATTATACCAACAATCATCATCTTATTAGGACTTATGTTTAACCTCTTTGGCCGGTTCTCTGAAAAGACTGTAGTTTTTGTATCTTGGATGTTCATCGTTTCTGGCCTACTTATGGCGGCAATGACAAAATTCGAGATGTCCATGTGGACGGAATTTTCTTTTATATTTTTGGTGGGCATTGGGCACTTTGTTATGGGTGTTTCCCTAAGAAGGGCCGAGAGTCGTGTCAGTATCGGAGCTTGATCGGGTTCTTCATCAGCCAGTTCGCATTAGAATAGTTGCTTTGATAGCAAATCTGGAATCATGCGATTATACGACGATTCGAGATACACTTGAGCTGAGTGACGGACACATGACGACTCACATGCGAGAGTTAGCAAAAGAAAAGATTATCAATGTAAAGAAGCAATTTATTGAGGGAAAGCCCAAAACTACCTATAGCCTTTCGAAAGATGGTAAGAAACGTTTGTCTGAATATTTAGTTCAACTTCAGGACATCATTGCAATGATCCCATCACATTAGGGCATACTGGGAGATTGTTCCGAATGTGTTTCCGAGCAGGAAATCCGTTCTTTCGAACACAAAATTGGATTTACTTACCATAACAAAGTTATTATTCGCCTTGTGGCGGGAAGCCAGGCTAAAAGTGGCCCAGCATAGCTTCATGCAGATTTGGTTATGAATCATTAGTGACATGTAACGAGGAGAATGCTAGGTGGGTGTTATGAAAATAATTATTTCAGTCGCATATTTTGTGTTTTTTTCGTTTTCAGGTTTGGCTGCCGCACAAGACCCAGTTGCCGAGGAAATTAAGAGAATTGAGCTTAGCTCTAAAATTGCAAAGATGGTCGGAGCAGATCAGGCATTTCGGTTTGGCGGAACAGTTGCGCGAAAAAAAGGAATTCAGTGGGAAGAGATA
>JBFWYS010000109.1:0-9597 GCA_050186175.1 Pseudobdellovibrionaceae bacterium | reverse complement strand
CGATTGTCAGGATGCAGTCTCTAAATTGAAAAATGTAATCTGCGCACTGCTCAACCTAATCCAAACATGTAAAAACTCGGTTCCACCGAATCTTTGGAAGCCGATTGTCGAGCCACAGATCTTGCCAGTCGAGTGAGAGCCAGATGCAGGTGGCCCTGCCTTCTATTGCGGCAGTCGGGACAGTGCCCCAGTCGCGCGAATCATCGCTGGCATCTCGGTTGTCTCCGAGCACGAAAATTTCGTCGGGCGGGATAACTCGAGGGGCCATAGAATCTGACGAGCCTTCAGAGGCATACATAACTAAGTGGGAATCTCCATTTTCAAAGGATTCTTTCATCACCTTCTGGAACTTAAACCCCGGCAAATCCTTTAAATCGCTGCTCTCCACAGATTCATAGGTTAAAGGTTTATCATTGAGAACAACTAGACCTTTTTGAATCTCAATGCGATCCCCTGGTAAAGCCAACACTCTTTTTACATAGATCGGCGCCGATTTTCCGGGATGAGTGAAAATGATCACCTCGCCTCGCTCAGGAAGTCTTGGATTCGCACGCTTTTGTGCTCCAGGAATTTTAATTCCGTATGAAACCTGTGAGGAGAAAATAAAATCTCCGGGACGGAGAGTAGGAGCCATGGAGCTGGTGGGGACACGATAAGCAGCCAGTACAAAATAGCGAACCAGGAGAGCCGCTAGAATAGCGCAACTGAGGGTCAGGATGTAATCTTGCCAAATCTTTTTGTTGTTAGAACCCATCTATCATTTGATTTTCCTAAAAATTCTAGAAAATCGCAAGGTTTTAGGATCGCAGAGCATTTCAGAGGTTGCTAAAGTTTGTTCACAACTCAGCCAAATGAATTCAGCTTTGCCCATGAGGTTTTCGACAGGTACAAATCCCCAGACACGCGAATCACTAGATTCATCACGGTTGTCTCCCATCATGAAATAATGGCCTGGAGGAATGACCTCCTCATAATCAAGATTGTGTCGGGAACCTTGATGGTATTGAACCGTGTACTCAATTTTTCCGTTATTTTCAGTTAAGGTTTCGTAAGGGCTATCTAAATCAACTGCTTCAGTAGATTCTCTCGAAGGTCCAGCTGGCGCCTGAGACAGAGAAGCGCCATTGATGCTTATTTCGCCGTTTTGAACGATGACCGTTTCTCCGGGAAGCCCAATCACTCGCTTAATAAAAAATTGCGCTTCGTTTTGAGGATAGCGAAAAACCACGACGTCTCCACGCTGAGGAGCCCCCCAATTTACAATCCAAGATTTTGAAAAAGGCCAGCGAACCCCATAGGCGAGCTTATTTACGAAAATATAGTCATGGATCAACAAATTTGGAATCATGCTCCCCGAAGGAATCGTGAATGGTTCAAAGAGTAGCCAGCGCACACTGAGAACCAACAAAATGGGGATAAAAAAGGAAAAGAGGGCTTGTAACCAGGTCCCTCTTAAATCTATTGCGCCAGTGGCGCAAGGTCCATCTGATTTCTTTTGGTCGGTCCCTTTTGAGTCCATCTATTTCACTGAATGAAAAAATCGGCCGAAACGCAAAGTGAGTGGATTGCACAAGAACGGAACTCTGGGAATTGTCTCCTCGCAGCTCAGCCATACAAACATCGCACGCCCTAAAATGTAATCTTCAGGAACAAATCCCCATCTTCTGGAGTCACTAGAGTTGTTGCGGTTATCACCCATAACAAATAGAGAGTTCTCAGGAACGATCTGCGGGCCGTATGTATCATACACATCAGCTCCTCGACGCAAAAGAACGCTGTGAGGAACATTACCTAACTTCTCTGTATAATGAATGTAGTCCTCTTTTTTGTCTGGATTGTATCCATCATTCCTAAAATCTTCATCACGAAGCCAATCAAAATCAGTTGAGCCCGTAGGAACTACCTTTTCCATCGGCTGGTCATTGACGAAGAGAGTTCCACCTTCGTAATAAATTTTATCTCCCGGTAAACCTACGATTCGCTTGATATAGAACGTTCCCATGTCTTGAGGATATTTAAAAACGATGACTTCGCCTCTTTTTGGTTGCTGAAAACGGATCAACCATCTTTCGCTGAATGGAACTCGAACTCCATACACCAACTTATTCACAAAAATGTGATCATGAATCAAAAGCGATGGAAGCATACTTCCCGAGGGAATTACGTAGGCCTCAAGGAAAGCCCACCGAATAAAAAGTGCAACGAGTACCGCCAAAAAGAGCGAGCCCCAACCCTCGGTCCAAAACTTTTTGCCACGCCAGTCTAACAATTCTGATTTCACTTTAGTCCTCCACTTTCAAGACAGCCAAGAAGGCTTCCTGAGGAACATCGACTGTTCCGATTTGCTTCATTCGCTTTTTGCCTTCTTTTTGCTTTTCTAGAAGTTTTCTTTTACGGGAGATGTCTCCGCCATAACATTTTGCAGTGACATCTTTGCGAATCGCCGAAAGCGTTTCGCGGGCAATAATCTTAGCGCCTATCGCTGCTTGAATAGCGACCTGGTACTGCTGCCGCGGAATCAATTCGCGCATTTTAGAGACCAGAGAACGGCCCCGATTTTGCGCTTTCGAACGATGAACAATTAAAGACAAAGCATCAATCGGATCACCATTGATAAGAACATCGATCCGAACCAGATCGGCCTCTTCATAGCCGATAAGCTCATACTCCATCGAAGCATAGCCCTTTGTGATCGATTTTAGACGATCATAAAAATCGAGAACCATCTCGTTCATAGGAATTTTATATTCAATAATAACTTTTTTCTCAGTGATATATTCCATTTTGATTTGGGTGCCACGTTTTTCCTCGCACATTTTCAAGATGTTTCCGATATAATCGGTGGGAGTATGCACAACGAGCTTTACAAAAGGCTCCTCCATACGGAGGATTTTTGTTTCGTCCGGGAGAAAAGATGGATTCTCCAATGTCATTTCTTCGCCACTATGAAGAATAACCTTATAAACAACAGTCGGAGCCGTAGTAATAAGATTCAAATTGAATTCACGCTCGAGACGCTCTTGCACGATTTCCATATGCAAGAGACCTAAGAACCCGCAACGATAGCCAAATCCAAGAGCCGCCGATTTTTCGACTTCAAAAGTTAGGCTTGAATCGTTTAAGCAAAGTTTTGAAAGGGCGTCTTGCAAATTTTCGTAGTCGGTTGCGATGACTGGAAAAATTCCCGCAAAAACCATCGGTTTTACCTTTTGAAAACCGGCTAGAGGTTCTGGTGCAGGTTTCTTAGCTGTCGTAACAGTATCACCGACCTGAACATCGCGAATATCTTTAATTCCAGAGATAAGGAATCCCACTTCTCCGGCCGAAAGTTCTTCTTTGAAATCTGGGAATGGCGTGTATTTACCAATTCTAAGCACTTCGTATTCATTGTCATTGGCCATGAATTTAATTTTTTCGCCTCTACGAATCGTCCCTTCTTTCACTCGAACTAGAATCACAACCCCTTGGTAGGAATCAAACCAAGAGTCAAAAATCAAAGCCCTTAATGGAAGAGTGCGATCTCCTACTGGCGGTGGAACTTTTTTTACAATCGATTCAAAGATGTCTCGGATTCCGATTTTTTCTTTAGCGCTAGCATGAATGATCTCTGTGCAATCAAGACCGATCGCATCTTCAATTTGTTTAGTGACACCTTCGGGATCCGCCGACGGAAGATCGACTTTATTGAGCACTGGAATAATTTCGAGATTGTTTTCCATGGCCAAATAAACATTGGCTAGTGTCTGTGCTTCGACTCCTTGAGCAGCATCCACAACAAGAATAGCACCTTCGCATGCAGCAAGAGAACGAGAAACCTCGTAACTGAAATCCACGTGTCCCGGAGTATCGATCAAATTGATCTGATATTCATTTCCGTCGAGGGCGTTGTATTTGATGCAAACAGTTTGTGCTTTGATTGTGATTCCACGCTCGCGCTCAAGTTCCATGTTATCTAAGAATTGAGCTTTTTCTTCGCGCGCTGAAAGCGCGCCCGATTCAGATAATAAACAGTCGGCGAGTGTCGATTTTCCGTGGTCAATATGTGCGATGATCGAGAAGTTGCGGATAAATTTTTGATCCATCTAGTTGCTTACAAACCTTGCGGTTCCTTTCCTCTACTCCCCGGAGGAAGCGGCATTAAACTCGCCTGCGCCAATGGCGCAAGGTCCATCTGACCAGGCAGCTCATGTTGGTACTTTTCTAGAACCAAATCAATACCTTGCCTAATAAATTCGGCAATTGGAACCTTGGATCTACGATTGAGCTCCTTGAGCATATTCTGTTGTTCGTCAGTAATATAGATTGTCGTCACTATTTTGCGAGGCATCAGAACCTTCTCGGTTTAGAGGGTGAGTGCCATATATTACAATATGTGAGGTGTAAGTACTGTCAATGCGGCGGGACATTTCAGCGAAGATCCAATAACGCCCTATCCTCGCCTACCGCGCGGATTCAATCCTATTCTTACATTCCGTTTTCGGCCGCTTGGTTGAACCCTGATTTGCCTACGGCAAATCAGGATTGTCGTCCGAGAACAATTTCTCAATTGAAATACGATTTTATGACGAGGACGAAGTGAAATCCAAGCTACTCTTCTAGACCGAACTATCTCGAAACAGCATCCTTAAGAGCTGCCACTTTATCGTTCTTCTCCCATGTAAAACCTTCATCCTCACGACCAAAGTGACCGTAAGCTGCAGTTTTTGAGAAAATTGGCTTTAAGAGATCAAACTGCTCAGTGATCATCGCCGGGCGAAGATCCCAAACTTTTTTCACAGCTTGAACTAAAAGGGTATTGTCGACTTTTGAAGTTCCGTAGTCGTTAACAGTGATGCTCACTGGTTCAGCGACTCCGATTGCATAAGCAACTTGAACCAAACATTTTTCAGCAAGACCTGCTGCCACGATATTTTTAGCAATATGGCGAGTTGCATAAGCCGCAGAACGATCCACTTTTGAAGGATCTTTTCCTGAGAATGCGCCTCCACCATGAGCTCCATGACCACCGTAGGTATCTACGATAATTTTTCGGCCGGTAAGACCTGCATCACCCATAGGACCACCCGTTACGAAACGACCCGTTGGATTGATGTACATTTTTGTTTTTGCATCCATCCACTCTGTTGGAATCACTTTTTTGATCAACTCTTCGCGAATCGCTTCTTCGATTTGTTTGTGAGTGACATCCTCAGCGTGCTGAGTAGAAATGACGATGGCGTCGATACGCTTTGGTTTTCCGTCTACATATTCAACAGTAACTTGGCTCTTAGAATCAGGGCGAAGCCAGTTCATTTTCCCAGATTTACGAATACGAGCGAGTTCTGCCATCAATTTGTGGGACATAGAAATCGAAAGAGGCATCAACTCTGGAGTTTCGCGAACAGCGTATCCAAACATCAAACCTTGATCCCCGGCTCCTTGCTCTTCTTTAGTTTTCCTGTCGACACCCATAGCAATATCAGGGCTCTGAGCGCCAACCGCTGCCATAACGGCGCAAGTTTTGTAGTCGAAACCTTTTGCACTGTCGTCGTATCCAATTTTTTTGATCGTATCACGAGCAATTTGCGCAAAATTTACTTGAGCTTTGGTAGTGATCTCGCCGGCAATTACGCAAAGACCTGTCGTGAAAAGAGTCTCGCAGGCAACACGAGAATAAGGGTCTTGAGCAAGAAGAGCGTCAAGAACTGCATCGCTGACCTGATCTGACATTTTATCCGGATGGCCTTCAGAAACAGATTCAGATGTAAACAAGTAATTTTTCATTTTTTCTCCAGGTTAATACCTCGGCCCAAAGCTTTTTGATTGGGACCCGATTTTTGAGTGGATTACATAGCTAACAAAGAGAAAACTGGGGGTCAAGACCAGGAGAGTGACTTCTCTCCTGACGCGCACGCTTGGAGGTCATTAAAGCGATCCGATTCTAAGGAATTTGTTTTTTTGCCGCTGGACTACGATTTGAAATCTCACTCAATTTCTTTTTCTGCTCGGGAGTCCAAGAGTTTGCAAAGCCGGCAGGATTCAGATTCCCCTCGGCCACGGCTTTTGAAAGCTCCTCTGGCGATTTGCCCTTCATATTTCCAAGAACGTCGGCAGCTAACTCGTAAATCGCCTGCTCATCAGCATTCGAGCCGGCGAGACTTTTTACGTTGTTATCGGTTGCAATTGCCGCATCTGATCCTTTGATCAGATTTTTTCGAGCCTCAGGTTGTTTTAACATTTGCTGAGTTTTTGTAATGGCCTCGTCAGTTTCCTGATCGGCGATCGCAAAATGGGTGAGTAAAATAAAAAAGATAAAAACAAGTTTTTTCATAAGACCCCAAATACATGAAAAAAGCCGCTCGCGAAGAGCGGCAATACCATCAAGCCGCTTTTTTCCACTGCCGAGCAATCCGACTGTGATCCCATTCTAAACTGTCGGTGACTCGAGCTAACTTTCCCTGGCGAGATTTAGAATAATTTTTGTGATGCTGAACTCGATTTTTTCTTTTTAAAAGTTGGCGTTCTAATTTATCCGCCACCATATCAAGTGCCATGTACAAACTTTCAGCCTTGGCATGAGCAGCAAATTTGCCTTCGGCCGAGTTGATAGTCAAATCCACTTTCCACTCAAGCGTACTCTGTTTTCCGGGGGATGCTTTACCTTTACTAAAATAAACTTCGCCTTTTCCATCTTTTAAAAGAAAACGACAAACTCGAAGGAGTCTTTCATTGGCGTAATCTGTTAATGCTTCTGAGGTATCTATATGTTTAAAGTAATAGTGAAACTTCATTCGCCCTCCACTGACGTACATTTTTATCGGCAGCTCAGCTAGACCTATGTAGGGAATTTTTAATTAAAAATGACTGACGAGCATCTCGAGACGAGATTTCTCAGAATGAGACACGAACAATCAAACAAAATTTGGGCAAAATTTAGGAAAAAAAGACGCCTTCAATTTGCAAAAGCCGTTTTTTCAAATCGACCCCCGCGTTAAAGCCGCCTATGCCTTGAGATGCAACAACTCGATGGCAAGGAACCGCAATCAGAAGAGGATTCTTTTTAACTGCTGTTCCCACGGCCCTTGCAGCTCCTGGCGAGCCGATAAGAATTGCGATCTCACCGTAGGTTTTTGTTTTTCCGAATGAAATTTCAGTGAGGGCCCGCCATACTTTTTTCTGAAATTCTGTTCCGTGCAATGAGACCGGGAAATCGAAATTTTTTCTTTTTCCTGTGTGGTACTGCTCTATTTGCTTTTTTACTTGTTCGACTAACTTTTGTTCTTCGGAGGTTAGAATGTCTTTTTTGGGAGCTTTTCCCAACCAATCTTCGCGATGACAAAGCTCTAGAACTTTTCCATCTTCGAGCGAAATCTTAAAGAGACCCATTTGGCTGTCAAAAGTAGTTGTTTTCATAGGACACAACTATCGATTTTAGCGAAGACTGTCCAATCTATTTTGAGCAAGGACAAAAAAATCGCATTCTCTTAAAAATATTTTTTACGTTTACTAGAAGGCAAGATTCTAAGAACGTCACGATACTTTGCAACTGTTCTTCGAGCTATTTGAATTCCGTCTTTTTTCAAAAGCTCAACGATCTTTTGGTCTGAAAGAGGATCTTTGACATCCTCTCTGGAAACCAATTCTTTGATCTTAACTTTGACCGACTCGCTCGCAAGTGAGTCTCCGTCAGAAGTTGAAATTCCAGAGTTGAAGAAATATTTGAGCTCGTAAATTCCTTGCGGACTGTGCATGTACTTGGCTGTGGTCACACGACTGACCGTCGATTCATGCATTCCAATGTCATTTGCGATATCTCTTAAGATCATCGGTTTAATAAATGCCGACCCTCTTTCGAAAAAATCTCTCTGATGCTTAACGATACTTTCGGCCACTTTATAAATCGTTCTCTGCCTTTGATGAATTGATTTGATCAACCAAACAGCTGAACGCAGTTTTTCTTGGATGTAGTCTTGAGTGCTGTCTTTGGATCCACGCGTGAGCATATTACGATAAAAATTTGAAATCTTAAGCCGAGGGAGACCGTCTTCGTTCAAAGAAATCATGTAGTCATCGCCAACCTTGTAAACATATACATCGGGAGTGACGTACTGAGTTTCTGGAACCACAAAAGCCAAGCCCGGCTTAGGATTCATAGTGTAAATGATCTTACACATTTCTACGACGTCTTCGAGATCCAAGTTCATCGCTCGCGCGATTCCTTCGTAGTTTTTCTTTTCGAGATCTTTAACGTGATTGTTGATTAAATTGACCAGATCATGGGTGTCTTCTTCAAGATGCTTAGCTTGAACTAACAAACATTCTTTTAAATCTCGAGCTCCCACTCCAGGAGGATCGAATTCATGCACGAAAGGAAGAACATCAAGAAGATCTTCGGCTTTCACGCCTTCGTCTTCAGCAATTTTTTCGACGGGAGCATCTAGATAACCTTCATCGTTGATGTAGCTCACAAGAACAGCTGCGGCCGCTTCCTCTTCTTCGTTGAAGCCAGACATTTTAACTTGCCACATAAGGTGGTCATAAAGACTCGTCGTCTGAGAAATCACGTTTTCGTAGTTCATGATTTCTTCGTTGCCACCGAAATTATTTTGCGGAGGTTTTTGGCTATTTTCTAGATAACTTTCCCACTCAAATTCGTCCTGCTTGTGAGGATCCTGATCCGTTTGAGTTGTTTGAGGACCTTCAACAGCTTCTGCCGCTTCTTTGGTTCTCTTAAGATCTTCTTCTTTGAGATTTTCAGATTCCTCGAGCATCGGGTTTTCATCGAGTTCTTTACGAACAGCACCTTCGAGTTCTAAACGCGAAAGTTGGAGCAGCTTAATAGCTTGTTGAAGCTGAGGAGTCATCTTCAGCGTTTGGCTCAAAATCATCGACTGCTTTAATGCCATTACGTTTCCCTACTAGAGTTTAAAATTCACACCCAAGAAAAACATGCGCGCCAATTCATTGGAAGCAATTTCTTCGGCTTTTCCCTCTACCTGAATTGTACCATCCTTCAGAATGTAAGCATAATCACAAATTCCAAGTGTTTCACGAACATTATGGTCTGTGATCAAGACTCCAATATTCTTAGCCTTGAGTTGACGAATAATTCCTTGAATATCACCGACCGCGATCGGATCAATACCTGCAAAAGGCTCATCGAGAAGAATAAATTTTGGATTTCCAGCCAAAGCTCTAGCTATTTCAACCCGCCTCCGCTCTCCGCCCGAAAGAGAATAACCATAGCTGTCACGAATATGTTCAATACGAAAGTCTGCTAAGAGATCGGCCAATTTTTCTGAACGCTCGGTTGATGAGTAGCCATGAGCCTCGAGCGCAACCATTATATTTTCTGCCACGGTCATGCGCCGAAAAATACTGGGTTCTTGAGGCAAATAACTAAGACCCACACGAGATCTCTTATACATCGGCAAATTCGCTATCGACTGACCATCTAAAATAATTTCACCCGAGTCTGGATTCACGAGCCCGACGACCATGTAAAAGCTGGTTGTCTTTCCCGCCCCATTGGGGCCCTGAAGTCCAACCACTTGTCCAGATTCGATTGAAAAATTAACCGATGTTACAACTTTTCTCTGTTTATTAGCTTTGGAAATT
>JBFWYS010000108.1:0-9644 GCA_050186175.1 Pseudobdellovibrionaceae bacterium | reverse complement strand
AGCAGGCCTTTCATAAACACCCTCCGTGCTTTGGTTATTAAGGAGATTTTGGTGATCTTCTGGAAGGTCTCTTTTTTCTTATAATGACGTTTAAGTGACAATATCGAAATCAATTTTGAAATAGCGCAGAAAAATGGCCAAACTCGAGAACTCTGATTTGCGAAGCAAATCAGAGTTGTCGTCCGACCCACAAAACCCTGTAAAGCATCAAAAATTCGTGGAGGACGAAGTGGAAACTGTACGAAAACTCCCCAATGAATGGGGGCAGTTTTTAAAAAATGCGCACTTAACGCCGTTAAGAACTACGTCTTTTTCATAAAAGAATTGTGATATAGGTACGTCCAATTGCCCTCCGAACCCATGACTCTTAGGTACTAAATGGACCTTCGCAAGAGGACTTGTAAATTTTGGAGATTCGCATCTGCAAGATAAGCGTTTTGGGTCGCGGAGCATGCATCAGATATCTGATGTCAGAAGTAGCGGAAATCTAGATCAAGGTCCCACTCAAGTTGAGACAGTGACCCGACGATAAAGATTTATGGTTATTTACTTCATAGCCTTAGTTTCAGTTATCCTATTTAGTCTTTGCGCTCGCGAACTCATTCGCAGTGTGATGACTCGCGAGGAGTGGGTGATGCAAAGCAGTTACTCATTTTCAGCCCGAAGAATCGGCAAGGTCTATCGCGTGTTCAGTTGGGGATTGATGACAGGTGTGTTTTTGTCCGGTCTCGTCATGAGTTTTTCTGAAGTTTTCTTTCAAATGTAGTGATGTCTTAGATAAATATCGCTCCTCGCATAGGAATTTTTCTGTTCGTATGCTAGCGATTAAGAATGAAATATTCCACACAAAATCCCACTGATTTGACCGTTCTTCGAGAATACAATTATCACTCGAACTCAGAAATTTTAAGTTTCATAAATGAATCCTACTCGAGTTGGGTGGCGTGGAGAAACAGCTCTTTTTCAAAAAGATCTGAATCTATGCTTCAGTTAGCGGAAGGTTTACGGGCTCAAAAAAAAGAACTCGCACGGCTTGCCGCACTTGAAATGGGTAAACCCTTAAATCAAGGGGAAATGGAAGTTAATAAATGCGCCGATGCTTGCGAGTTCTTTGCAGCAAGCGCGGAAAAATTTTTAGCCGAAGAGGAGTACCAAGCTCACTATAAAAAATCTTTTGTTACATATAGACCTTTGGGGCCCGTGCTCCTCATTATGCCGTGGAATTTTCCATTCTGGCAGGTCATTCGCGCAGCCGTTCCAGCGATGATGGCTGGCAATACGATTTTTCTAAAGCACGCTGAATCTGTTTCGGGATGTGCAGAAAAACTTGCAGAAGTTTTTAAAACAGCTTTTCATAATAATGAGTTTGTCAACGTCAGAGCCACGCATGAGCAATGCCATTTATTTTATTCGTCGCCATCGGTTGCAGGAGTGAGTTTTACGGGGAGCACAGAAGGCGGAAAGAAAATCGCAAGTCTTGCCTCCGGAAATCTCAAAAAAATAGTTCTCGAACTCGGAGGCAGTGACCCGTATATCGTTCTAAAAGATGCTGAAATAGAAAAGGCAGCCGAGATCTGTGTCAACGCAAGGCTTGTGAACACTGGACAGAGCTGTGTAGCCGCAAAAAGATTTATCATTGAAAAACCGGTCTTCGAAGAGTTCAAAAATCTCTTCATCGAAAAAATGAAGCTAAAGAAAATGGGAAATCCTTTAGAAGACGGGATCGATCTCGGTCCATTAGCCGCAATTCGATTTGTGGATCAGTTGGAAACTCAAGTGAAAAAGAGTATCGAAAAAGGCGCTCGCCTTGAAATGGGTGGAAAACGAGGAGCAAGGGGAGCCTTCTATGAACCAACGGTATTGACAGCCGTGACGACAGAACAACCGGCATTTAAAGAAGAACTTTTTGGTCCCGTCGCCGCACTCATCGAAGCCGAATCTGAAACGCAAGCGATTCAGTTGGCAAATAAATCTCGGTTCGGCCTTGGCGCTGCAATCTTCACAAGAGATATTGAGCGAGGACGTAAAATCGCAACGAACGAAATCGATGCAGGCTATGTGATCGTAAATGATTCTGTAAAATCAGACGCAAGACTTCCATTCGGCGGAGTCAAAGAATCAGGCCTCGGCCGCGAAATCGGCCCCCACGGCTTACGTGAATTCTGCAATGTGAAAACAATAGGTTTGGGTTAAGTGAATACTCGGCCGAATCAAATGTATGCGGATTGTGGGCATTAGGTTTTAAGGATACTTCGGGAACTCTAATTTTTTGGTAATTTTTTGGTAACAGTTCCCTTTCTGCACAGAGCCACTATGTGGCTCTGTGCAGAAAGGGAACTGTTACCAAAAAATTACCAAAAATTACCAAAAAAAAAGAGAGCCGAGGGGTCGTCGGCTCTCTTTGGATGACTCACTAACTCTGAGGGAGAAGTGAAGATCAAGGTTTGGTCTTAGATTAACATTGAAGCGGCTTGCGGTTCGCGATGCTCGATTGCGAGTTTGTAGCCACTTCCGTGAACCGATTGGATCGATTCGGAGTAAGGTCCCAGTTTTTTGCGGAGTTTCGAGATGTGAGTGTCTACGCTTCTTGAGAAAACGTGTACGTTCTCACCCCAAACGCCGTTCAAAATATCGTCTCGAGTGTAAACTTTGTTTGGTTCTCTTGCCAAAAACACCAAGAGTTTAAATTCGATCGGAGTTAAATCGAGATCTTGTTTGTTCGGTCCATTTGTCAAAGATACTTTTTGGCTTTCGCGATTGATCTCGATAGGGCCCAGTCTTTGAACTTCAAAACGCATTCTCTCGCGCTTTTGCTTGCGGAATTTTGTTTCCACACGCGCACGGAGTTCAAGTCCGTCGAATGGTTTTGCGATATAGTCATCAGCGCCAACACTGAATCCTAAAACTTTGTCGCTTGTTGAGTTTTTAGCAGTCAAAAAGATAACTGGGATATCTTGAGTTGCCGGTTGGGCTTGTAGGAGAGAGCAAAGTTGATAACCGTCTCCATCCGGTAACATCACATCTAAAAGAATAAGATTATATCTCTTTTCGGTGATCATTTGTTTAGCAACTTTTAAGCTTGGTGCCCAATCAAGATTGTAATCTTGGCCTAATGAATGTTGCACCAGTTGGTAAACATCGTCGGAATCTTCTACTAAAAGAATATTGTAATTTGCCATGTAACGTTCCTCCTTCTTGATCTTAACAATTGTTGCGGATCTCGTTGCGTATAGATAAATGTTAAGGTTGCTGATTTTTTTTCACAATCGTGAGGGCCACGTTTGACGAACTCTACATACGGAGTTGCGTTCACGAGATGTAGGTTGCGATGGCAATAACAATGTTGCGATTTACAAACAAATTCATGTTGATTATGATACAAAGCCCGTCTTAATTTGAGAGAACACTTGGTGGATTCTGACTCGTCTTGACAGCTTCAACAGATGGAACGGTTGGAACAGGCTCGGTTTGAGACGTATTTTTATCTTTCTGGCTAAGCTCCAGAGTTTTTTCTTGGTTTTCTTCAGGCATTTTTTCTTTTGAAAGATTCTTTTCAAGCGTTTGATCGGCAATTTTTTTCCAAGTATCTGTCTGTGGAGCTTCGGCTATTGGAGCCGGTGGAGGAGTTGTGATTTCCGCTGCCTGAGCAGCGGCATCTTCCTTCGAAGCCGGCATCGCTGAAACGGCTTCTTTGCCATTAGAATAATGTCTTTGAGCTGCAAATTGGGAAGGGTTTTTGGCCGCTAATAGAGTCGAAAATTCAAGGTATTGCCGAAAGAATGAAAATGGAGGATCTGTTGGCTCGGCGACTTCCTTGAGCGCAACCACGGCATTGGTCAAAAAGTTCGCAAGTTTCAGTGCTGAAGAGTCGTTGGATTTTGTTTCTTGAAGAGCGAGTCTCAATAGGGCCTCTTCTAAGAACTGTTTTCCGTTGTCTGTTTTTCCGTCACCACGAAAATTTTGTTCGACCAAAAAATAGAGGCGGTCGATGAGCTCATCTCGAGCTTTGAATTCATTTTTTTCGACAGTCAGCTTGTTGATTTTTGCATTGAGAGCTGCGGTCGGATCTGAAGATTCGTTTTTATTCAATTTAACTTCGGTGGCGCTCTTGAGTGCTGCGACGATTTCGAGGCTGCTTTTATTTAGCTTTTCGTTGTTTTCTGTACGCCATTTTTTTACGAAAGTGAGGGCCTCCGATTGGCTTTCTGCGAGGCAAAATTGGGTGGGCAAAAGCACGGCGCAAACGGCCATAAAAGCGAGAATCAAGGCGTTTGCAAAATGATTCAATTTGAGACGGATCATGCGTGATCTCCTTGAGATAATCATTTTGCAAACGAGATGCCTTGCTCAGGGGCTCAACTCTTGTTAAAGCTTTTTTAGACCTCTTTTACAGAGGGAAATAGAGGAGAGCCCTATTTTGTCTCAAGAGCGAAAAAAGAGAACATGGCAAGCTCTTGAACATAAGGTTTGTCGCGAACTCAAGTCTCAAAATCTAACAGGTAAAAAGCTGCTGCTTGCGTGCTCAGGTGGTGCGGATTCTCAAGTATTGATGCATTTGATGAGCCGAGTGGCAGTGGCCATAGAAGTTCGACTGGGAGTGGTTTCTGTGCATCATGGGGGCTCCAGTTCTTTTCGAAAAAGAACTCTCGAGTTTTGTAAAAATGAAGCTGCAAAGTTAGGACTCCCTTTTCATTCTGAAAAAAGCGAAAGAGCTCTTAAATCTGAAAAGGAAATGCGGGATTTTCGGTATTTATGCTTTCGCAAAATCGCTCAAGAGCAAGGGTATGACTAAATTGTTACGGCTCATCATCAAGATGATCTTTTAGAAACGCGAATTTTGCGATTGATTCGGGGAGTAGGAGTCGAGGGACTTGTTGCAATTGCAGCTCTTCGCGGCAATCTTCTGCGTCCTTTTCTGCACGTTTCTCGAGCGGAACTTCAAAAGTGGCTCAGTGATAATAAGATTTTCTTTGTTACAGATCCGAGCAATTTAGAAACACACTATTTACGTAATTGGGTTCGTAACGACTGGCTTCCTGCTCTCAATCAAAAACAGCCTGGCGCAGTGAAAAGCTTGGCCCGCTCGCTTAGTCTTTTGGCTAGATCGAGGACTCCCTTTAAGTTGCATAATTTTCTAACGGAAGGCGGCATTAGTCGCATGATGTACAACGCACAATCGAGCGATGTGCAAAAACAGATTCTGTTTCATTATGGTAAATCAATGGGATCCGCCGAAATTTCAAGTGGCCAGGTCGAAGAAATTCGCAGACGCCTGGACAGAAGTCAAAGAATGCACACATTTCGGGTAGCGGGTCTCTTGTGGCAGGTTAACGCAGAGCAAATTTTCGCTCGAGAAAATGTCTTATCGTCCTCCAGCGAAATGTGAATTTTGTGAGCCAGCCTCGCCTAGTCGGCTAGCTAGTCTTATTCGAGAGAGAAGAGATATTTACTCTCGATAATGGGGCTGTTGAATGCTAAACTACCGAGAGGTTTCGTGTTCAATTTTTTGTGAGGTTTCACGACTTGTGCAAATTCACAAATATGTTCCGATAATCTGATAAAACTCGAGGACGGGTTTTATTAAGTCCATAGAAAGGGTCCGTTGATGAAATCAAACCAAAAAACATTGGCTCTGTGGTTTTTTCTTTTAATCATTGCGGTGTTTGTTTACACAGCTTTCGAAAATCGCCACTCTGCTACGATTGCCGGCTTCGATTATCCGAAATTTGTAGAGGCCGTTAAAGGCAAAGAAATTCAAAGCGTCACCATTCGCCAGGACTCGCAAGAAATTTTCGGGGAACTCAAACCAGAAGCTCAAGCAAAATGGGGTGGAAAACAGTTTAGTATCGTCGGCAACACCGGCGACTCCGGACTTAAACTTCTAGAAGAAAATAGCATCACGCCGAAATTTGAAAAAGGGGATGGAAACTCAGGTTTGCAATCGTTCTTGATGAACTGGTTGCCAATGTTATTTATTTTCGGTTTCTTTATTTTTCTGATGCGCCAGATTCAAGTGGGTGGCGGAAAAGCAATGGCTTTCGGAAAGAGCAAAGCTCGTCTTTTAACCGAGCACAAAAACCGCGTCACTTTTAAAGAGGTCGCAGGAGTTGAAGAAGCTAAAGATGAATTGCAAGAGATCGTGAACTTTTTAAAAGACCCCAAAAAATATACAAAGCTTGGTGGTAGAATTCCAAAAGGTGTTTTGTTAGTAGGTCCTCCGGGAACTGGTAAAACTTTACTTGCTCGTGCAGTAGCGGGTGAAGCGGGAGTTCCTTTCTTTTCTATTTCTGGATCTGATTTCGTTGAGATGTTCGTGGGTGTTGGAGCGAGCCGTGTTCGTGACTTGTTTGAGCAAGGTAAAAAGAATGCACCTTGCCTGATCTTCATTGACGAGATCGATGCGGTGGGACGTCATCGTGGTGCTGGCATGGGTGGTGGTCACGATGAGCGTGAGCAAACCCTCAATCAATTACTCGTTGAAATGGATGGGTTCGAATCTAACGAAGGCGTGATTTTGATCGCAGCGACAAACAGACCCGACGTTTTGGATCCGGCGTTGTTAAGACCCGGCCGATTCGACAGACGTGTTGTTGTGAACAAGCCAGACGTCAACGGAAGACAGCAGATTCTTGATGTTCACACACGCAAAACTCCACTTGGACCCGATGTTGAGTTGAGCAAAATCGCGCGCGGAACTCCAGGGTTCTCAGGTGCGGATCTTGAAAACTTAGTAAACGAGGCAGCTCTTGTTGCAGCTCGTGCAGACAAACGTTACTTAGAAAATGAAGACTTCGAGAGAGCCAAAGATAAAGTCCTTATGGGATCTGAGAGAAAATCAATGGTCATTTCGGATGAAGATAAGAGAGTCACTGCCTTTCACGAAGCTGGACACACTCTTGTCGGTAAAAAACTTCAGGGCCTCGATCCAATTCACAAAGTGACAATCATTCCTCGCGGAATGGCTTTGGGAATCACCCAAACTCTTCCAGAGAAAGACGCCGTCAGCCTGAGTAAGAAACGCGCCGAGAGCATGATTGCTTTCTTGTTTGGCGGACGTGCGGCTGAAGAGCTGGTCTTCGAAGATTTTACAACAGGCGCTGGAAACGATATCGAAAGAGCAACTGATATTGCTCGTCGGATGGTTTGTGAATGGGGAATGAGCGAAAAGCTTGGCCCACTTTCTTACGAAAAACGTGACAACCCAGTGTTCTTGGGAATGAATTACGGATCGGCTTCAAGAGAATACTCCGATGCAAAAGCAGAAGAGATCGACAAAGAAGTTTTCCGTTTGGTGACTACTGGATATGACCTTGCGAAGAAAGTTTTGATAGATAACCGCGAAGTTTTAAATAACTTGGCTCAGGCTCTCCTTGATTATGAAACGATCGATGGAGCGGAAGTTGAGATGATCGTTAACGGCGCTAAAGTTTCTGAAATTGAAAAAGTCAGAACGAATCGCCGCGATGGTGGACTCAAAGCGGGACCGGATCTTGCTTCTAAGGATACTAAAGGCGGACGAGATCCTGTTGGAAATACAGGGCCTGTCACTGTGTAAAGTTTTAAACCACCTTGGCACAGCAGTTCTTCGACAATCTTGTCTTTATTGTATCGCACCTCAGGCTTCAGGATGTTGTCGACATGCTGCTGGTGTGGATTGTCGTCTATCGAGTTCTCTTACTCATTCGGCAATCTGGAACTGTGCAAATGCTTTCAGGACTGGGGATATTGGCGATCGCTTATATACTCAGTATTTGGTTCGAACTTTTTACGTTTAATTGGATTCTCGAAAAGTTCTTTTCAAATTTATTTGTGATTGTTGTGATCCTGTTCCAGGGTGAGATTCGGCGGGCGCTTGCGCAAATCGGAAGTAATCCATTTTTTGCAGATGTCTCTCGGGCTCACGAAACCCAAGTCGTTGAAGAACTTGCCAAGGGAATTATCACTCTTGCGCAACGGGGATACGGTGCTTTGATTGTGATCGAGAAAGATATCTCGATCGACTATCATATCGAGCCGGGAACCGATGTGCGTGCCCAAATTTCGTCAGAACTTTTGAGTTCAATCTTCCATCCCTCGTCTCCGATCCATGATGGAGCCGTGCTTATTCGAAATGGTCGAATTCAATCGGCGGGTTGTTTTCTGCCACTCAGTAAAAATCCAATTCTCGATCGAAATTTGGGAACTCGGCATAGGGCCGCAATCGGTTTGACCGAGGAAACAGATGCTCTGGTCTTTGTGGTCAGCGAGGAGAATCACTCAATTGGAATCGTTCAAGGAGGGAACTTAAGCCCTCAGGTTCAATTGCCAGAAATTCGTCGTACCCTGTATGAGGTTTTTGGTTTGAAATACAAAGGTGGCGGTTAAATGAAGCAGAATGTGAAAAATATTCTGACCGAGAACCTAAGCTATAAGGTCGTTGCACTTTTTATTGCTCTTATTTTATGGCTCACTATATTGGGCCGCAGAGACTTTGTAATGACTAAAAACGTGGAGCTGGAGTTCTTATTAAATCCCCAGTACCAAATTGTTTTGCCGAATGCTAAAGAGGTTCAGGTGAAGGTGTCGGGCCCACGGAGCGCTTTAAAAAAGTTCTCTGAAAGTCGTTTTTCTCAATTGATAACGGTTGACGTGGGTGAGAAGGGGCCGGGAATTGTGGATTTAGAAATTCCGGTGACAAAAATAGAATTACCTTTTGGTGTAAAGCTGATCTCTGTTAAACCAAGTGTAATTCGAGCTGAAATTGTAAAAACAAATAATTAAGGATCCTATGGCGCACGAAAATTTGGAGAAGAAAGTGGATAAAAAAATTCCTAAACTTTTTGGAACCGACGGCATTCGCGGAACAGCCAATCAGTTTCCGATTACACCTGAGCTTGTGATCCGAGTGGGTCAGGCTATTGGCGTAATCCTCAATCGTGAGTCTCGGCCCAATGGGACTCCTCACAAAGTTGTGATCGGAAAAGACACTCGTCTTTCTGGTTACATGATCGAGATGGCGCTTGCGAGTGGTCTCAATTCAATGGGGATCCATGTGCAACTTGTAGGGCCGCTTCCAACTCCAGGAATTGGCTATTTAGCTCGTAATATGCGCGCCAGTGCGGGGATCGTGATCTCTGCAAGTCACAATGCTTATCATGACAACGGAATCAAAATTTTCGGGGCCGATGGATTTAAAATTCCAGATACCATGGAGCGAGAAATCGAGCGTTTAGTCGCCGGTGAAGACCTTTCGCGATTCTTGCCGACATCTCATGAAATCGGTCGAACAAAACGCATTGACGACTCCCAAGGTCGGTATATCGTTTACGTCAAGAGTACTTTTCCTCTCGATTTTACGCTAGATGGAATGAGAGTGGTTTTGGATACGGCTAACGGAGCGGCCTATAAAGTGGCAGCAGCCGTGTTTCAGGAGTTGGGGGCAGAGGTTATTCACCTTGGAAACACTCCTAATGGCCTTAATATCAACGATAAGGCAGGAGCCCTGTATCCCGCGAAAGTTGCCGAAGCTGTGATGCAATTCCGTGCCGATGTTGGAATCAGTCTCGACGGAGATGCGGACCGTGTGGTGATGGTCGATGAAAAAGGTCAGATTTTAAATGGCGATCGAATTTTAGCAATTTCAGCTCTCCATATGAAACAGCTCG
>JBFWYS010000107.1:0-9645 GCA_050186175.1 Pseudobdellovibrionaceae bacterium | reverse complement strand
AACTTGCTCTTAAGTTGATTGGTTAATTACGAAACTGGAATTCTCCGCCTTCGCTAAGGTTTCGGTGGACTTTGTCCTCCTGAGCTGAAGCGGCGGTGGAAAGTGTACGATAGTCAATAATCCGTTGGCTAGGCTCCGGCTTCGAACCCAAGCCGGGGCATTTTTCGGGCTGACGTTGATGAATGTATGTGGGACTTTCGGGGTTTTTAGGTTTTACGACCGATGCATTTTAGAAAAACAGTTCGTATTATGGGCACTGGATGCTCGCATGGCCAATCTTAAGGAAGAGAGCTCAAGAACTGGGCTCTCTGTTTTTTCTGGCTCTCTCTTATCTCCGAGAATGTTTCTTAATATCTTCATTTAATTCTTTGCATTTAATATTTCCATCTTCGCCTGCATTAATGATACCTCTGGTAAAAATGACTTTTGGGGGATCAAATGTTGAAAAGCTTGGTTTTAGGGACCTTTTGTTTTATTTTTGCTTGCGCTTCGCTCGCACAAACTCTTCCGCCGGAGGACGTGCGTACGGCTGCTTTCACAGAAATGGTCGAAACGATGACCCGACTTGATGGCGAAGCTCTTTTTGTTCGCGCCAATAGACCTACAACATGGATCCAGCAAACTAAATCTCTTCTCAAAGAAGCTCGTGAAGCTTCATCGATTTTTGAGCTACTCCGCACCTTTTATCGACTCGATGCCAGTTATCCGAACCTCCACTCTAAAGTTCAGCCAGGCCCTCGATATTCCAACCTCATTCCGAAAAGAATTCGTCCGCAAATCCGTTTTTTGTCAGAATGGTATGCAGAAAATCACTCTCGTTACGTGATCATGAATACTGTTCCTGGCAAAGACGTTCACATCGGCGATGAAGTGATTGCTATTAACGGTCGGCTGATGCGGGATTGGGAGGAGGAGAATTTTGAATTCTGTAAGCTTCCTCTAAAAGCACAATGTAATGCGAACTTAAATGATGCTTTTCAAAAAGAACTTTTATCTTGGAATCGATCAATTCCCCTCTCTTACACTATTAAACGAGGTGAAAAAGTTTGGACGATAGCCGTCGATCTCGAGGACTACACTCCAACTCCGCCCTCTCTCAAAGATATTTATTGCAAGCACTCTCCGAACCGTTACAGCGGATTCGACCTTGTCTATAGCGGCAATCGCGCTTGCGTTTATCAAAGTAAAACAGATCCTAAGGTAGCGCTTTTACGAATAACTTCATTCGCTTATCCCAGGGATTTTTTAGAAAATGGAGAAACACTCACTTCAGTTGATAAAGAAGTCGATGCTCTTTATCCTTGGTGGTCTCAAAATGCGAATTGGGATCATTTGGTGATCGATGTCATCGACAATCACGGAGGAGAAGCTCCCATTGCGTACTATCAAATTCTCTTGCAAAAAGATTTTCAAGAGCAATATGTGACCTTCATTAAAACTCCAGAAATGGAAGATCCAAAGATTCGCGAAAGTCTTTTTTGGGGTGAAAAAGCTCAAGAAATTTGGTTTCGTAATTTAGTCTCGTCAGGAGTCTGGGGCTCATTAAATTATGGAGACAAAACTCCTCATGTCCCGATGTTTTGTGCCGACTCGAATCGTGATTGCTCTCAAGGATTATTTCCCGTGCGTCCCCATCCTTTTGTCGGAAAAGTGAGTGTCCTCGTTAGCGAATGGTGCGTCTCTTCTTGCGATGGATTTGTTTATACGATGAGAGATGAATTTCGCTCACGCGCCAGGTTTTTTGGCCTCCCCCAAGCAGCGGATTCTGCTTACTCGCGGTTACAAATCAATCTCGAGTTCGATTCGACTTTGCCAAGGGGATACAAAATTGAAGTCGCACCTTTGTATGCGCCAATTCAAAACTCAACATTTGTTTCGCAGGTTATAGTTTACACTCAAAGTACAACAGCCAGTGGAGAAATCGTTTCGGGAATTCCAGTCACAATTGATGGCTTTGTACCGAGGACTCTACAGAACTTTAGCCGATGGCCCGAAGCCGTGCTGGGAGAAGCTCTTCGAAAGTCTTGGCCGGTCGCACCTCAGCCGGTCGCACCTCAGCCGGTCGCACCTCAGCCGGTCGCACCTCAGCCGGTCGCACCTCAGCCGGTCGCACCTCAGCCGGTCGCACCTCAGCCGGTCGCACCTCAGCCGGCAGCACTTGTTATAGCAGAACAATAGCCACAGATAGAACGGCTAAGATGAGAACGACAAAATCTTTGGTCTTCATATTTGTTCCTCGTCTATAATACTGATGTACTGATTGGGGATTCATCTTAACCTCTCATTTTTGGATAATCAGTGTAGCCAGCAGGGCCCGGCGTGTAGAAAGTTTTCACATCAAAGGGTTCAAGCGGTGCGCAAAATTTAATTCGCGATACCAAATCAGGATTTGAAATATAGAGTTTTCCGAATGAAACGGAATCCGCGATCCCCTTTTCAATCAGAGACTCTGCTTTTTCGAGGTCGAGCCCTTCATTGGCAATAAAGTGTCCGCCAAAAATTTCTTTTAGCGTGGGAGTTAAATAACCCTCCCCTTGTTTTTCTCGCGCAAAGATAAAGGCGATTTTTCTTTGGCCTAATTCTTTAGCGACATAAGAAAAGGTCTCTCGCGGATTGGCATCGCTAATATAATTAGAATCGCCTCGCGGTGCCAAATGCACGCCGACTCTTTGATTGCCCCATACCGAAATAAGGGCATCGGTCACTTCAAGAAGAAAGCGAGCTCTGTTTTCGACGCTTCCACCATACTCGTCAGTTCGTTCATTTGTTCCCGTTTGCAAAAATTGATCAATTAAATATCCGTTTGCCGCATGAATTTCGACTCCATCAAAACCGGCCTCTTTAGCATTGATCGCTCCTTGCTTATAATCTTGAACGATTTGCTTGACCTCGTGGTTCTCGAGAGCACGTGGTTTAACAATGACATGGCCTTGCCGCTGTAAACTTAACTTCCCGTCTGGCTGAATCGCGCTTGGTGCTACCGGAGTTGCTCCGTTTAAAAATTTTGGATCCGAGATTCTACCCACGTGCCAAAGTTGAAGAAAAATTCTTCCACCGGCTTGATGAACCCCATCGGTCACGCCCTTCCAACCTTCGATTTGTTCTATTGACCAAATGCCTGGAGTATCGGCATATCCAACCCCCATGGGGCTAATGGCTGTTGCCTCTGAAAGAATTAACCCTGCGTCAGCACGCTGTACGTAATAGTCACGCATCATTCTATTAGGAATACGTTCAGCCCCTGCACGGCTTCTCGTTAAAGGAGCCATAACGATTCGGTTCGGTAATTTTAAGTCTCCAAGATATACAGGTTCCAATAACTTCACCATACATTTTTCCTTCCAACCTTAGGTTGAGCCTCCTAATGAGTTTTATAAGCTAATAAACCTACTATAACCCCATTATTTCAATACTTCAAGATTTTTGAAGTATTGAAATATAAAAGTCTTGAAAACGTGAAACAAATGCCCTAATATATGGACATATGGCTAGAACCTTTGTTCATCCCTCAGCTAAAGACCTTACAATAGACGGCGTACTCTACGCGTTATCAGACCCTATTCGCCGCAGTATCGTTTTGAAACTCTTGGATTGTGAAGGTAACGGAATGAGTTGTGTGAAGTCTTGCACCGAGCTCTCCCCTTCGACTATTTCTTTTCATCATAAGATTCTCAGGGAAACTGGAATTATTCGCTCTGAAAAAGTGGGAGTTGAGGTTATTAATTCTGTCCGCGATGAAGAATTGGATAAACGATTTCCAGGTCTTCTTGAGTCTATTCTTCAGCATCATAAAAAATAATTTTCTAAGCTCTGACTGATTTTATAGATCAAGTTTGGTGCAAACTGAGACGTAAATGAATTATGCGGTTGTTGCTTTTTAGATAGACAGTCTCTCACTGTGAAACATCAAGGGCTAAGTTAGTGCATTTAAGTCGGTCTAAAATTTGAATAGTTAAAGTTATATCCGGTGGGGGGAGCAGGTTATGACAATTCGAATTTTAGCTATAACAATTATCTGCACGTTATTAAGTTCAGTCGGTTTGGCAAGATCATGTTTAACATATGGTAAGGCTGGCCACATAGAGGCAGGTAAGTGTGTCCCAAATGTTATAGAGGAGACACCTCCACACGGGACAAGCGCCGACTCTTCAACGAGCCAGGCTGAGCTTGGAGAGGGAATAAAGGAAACCAAAGAGTACAAAAAATACTCCGAGCCAAAACGCGCCCCAGCGAATTCATCTACTGAATGAAAGCTAATTATCTCATTGACCTAAACTCTAAAGCTCTTGAATCAAATGTTCATAAACTCGGACCGCTTTCCGCAAGTCCTCTACTTTAACTCTTTCATTCACTCCATGAATCATTGAAAGTTCATCTGGAACCAGCGTGAAGGGTCTGAAACGATAAATCTCTTTGGCTAAATTACTATAGTGTCGAGAGTCCGTTGCACCTGTTGAAATACTTGGAGCAACCAGGGCATCTGGAAAAACGCTCTTCAAGGAGTTTTGAATCGCAAAATAAACGGGGCCGCTGGAACTTGAAATCGCAGATCCTGC
The DNA here is from genome assembly GCA_050186175.1 of Pseudobdellovibrionaceae bacterium. Classification (GTDB taxonomy): domain Bacteria; phylum Bdellovibrionota; class Bdellovibrionia; order Bdellovibrionales; family Bdellovibrionaceae; genus JBFWYS01. The sequence goes on along the minus strand of JBFWYS010000107.1, from coordinate 5,089 downwards.
GGAATTGAAATTTCCTATGATACTCACATGAACTCGAGAATCTCCAAGGGCTTCATCCAATCTCTTTTCGACGTCCTCGATCGTATCTCCCGGAAGAATTCGCGAATTCACTACGGCTGTTGCAACTCCGGGAATGACGTTGTCTTTGAGTCCGCTATTGATTTGTGTGACTACATAGTGCGACTGAACAATTGATAAAAACCGTGGCGACCCATTGGCCATTTTTAAAATTAATTTTTCCGTGAGCCATAGGTTCGAGTAGATCAGTCTCTTGAAATAGTTTTGAGCTGGTGCGAGGACTTCGAACATTCTTCGTGTTGCTTCTGTCATTCTTTTTGGTGGCGGATTTTTTTGCAGGCGAACTAAGGCGTTTGTCATAACACTGATGGCAGTCTCAGGTTTGACAATTGAAGAGTGTCCTCCTGGAATTTCTACCGTGAGTTTAAAACTCACGTATCCTTTTTCTCCAACGGCAATGATAGCAACTGGAACTGGTCCTAAGTTTACGGGATCTAATACAATCGCAGATCCCTCATCGAAGGCGGCATCGAACTTTAGATTCTCCTTTGCAAGAACAGCGGAAATTTTCTGTGCGCTGTGCATACCACCGATCTCTTCATCGAGACCAAAAGCAAAATAGAAGTCATTCTTAGAAACAAATCCAGATTTTGCCAAGCTCTCCATCGCTTCAAGAAGAGCTATGCTTCCACCTTTATCGTCAAAAGCTCCACGCCCCCATACCATTCCGTCCGCGATTTCTCCAGAAAAAGGAGGACGCGTCCATTGTGCAAGACTTTCCTCTTCAACAGGCACAACATCTAAATGACCAAGAAATAGATACGATTTTTTTGCAGTCTCTTTACTTTTCCAAACAAAGACAAATCCCTCTTTAATATCTTCTCTAAATTGCAGTTTAGAAAACACATTGGGAAAACGAGATTTTAAAAATTCAAAAATGGAGGCGTGATAGTCAAATTTGCCTTCTATGCCTGAGATCGTTTTAATTTTGATGAGTTCAGCGAGCTTTTTCTCCGTAGGCTCTTCCCACTTTGGCGCAAGAGTCTCCGAACTCTGCTTCGAGCTCGGAGAAAGAAGAAAGGCTTTAATGTTCATAATCAGAAAAAGCAAAACACCGAGACTTAAAACAAAAAGACTTATGTTTCTTAAAATGCGCTTCATGCTGAGCTCCTAAGATACAATCACTGTAAAATCTTTATGTCGCCGCTTGTAGTCTTAATATTGATCGAAACTTCAGAATCCACAGAGCCAAACGCATTTTCGATGTCACCCGAAACTGACTTCAAATTAAATTTCGCTTTTGATCCGGCAGGAATCTCAAGCTGGACATCGCCTGAAATAGTGCTGATTTCAATTGGCCCGAGTTGGAGATTTTGCATATTGATGTCGCCGCTCACTGATTTTATCTGCACTTCGTTTGCTCTCACAGAATCAGCCTGAATATCACCAGAAATCGACTTGATTTCCAACATTCCTAATGCCACCCCTTGCAATTTCAGATCTCCACTAACAGATTTGACATCCAATTTTTTGGAATAACTTGTAGGGACTTGAATGTGAATTGCGACATTACGGCTGTTTTCTTCATCTTGTTTAATCTCGAGAACTCCGTTGTTCATTGAAGTTTCGAGAAGAGCCTCGGATTCAGAAGAATCAAGTTCACCTGTTGCGGTTATGATCACCTTGTCCGCTCCGCTTGCCGAAATGAGAATATCAGCAGCTACCGTCTTGATCTCTATCATCTCTTCTGGAACTGGAAATTCCCAATCACCTTTGGCAGGCGTAAAACTTCCGTCATTGAAATGGAAGCCTATGTTGCTATCGGAAATCTCAAGGCCTATTGCCTTGGAAATTTTATGAAGAATTTGCGGATCCTCCTGAATCGCTTTATGACTTGCAAAGCTTGCCAGAGTCATAAATCCGATTGTCCAGAGAACTGCACCAAAAAATATTTTTACGACTAAATTTGAATGAGCCATTTGTTTTAACCTTTTCTAAAAATTTATTTTTCAAGAACGAATTTGAGATTCCACTGCAGATAATTAATCAAGCCGATCAGAATGAATTTTGTTATAAAGAACATAACGAGCCCACTGACCACAGCTAATCCGAAGATGCCGAAGCCTAATGAAATACATGCGAGCAAAACCCAAAACGAAAAAACAAAAAGACTGTACTTAACGAAAGCACCTAAAAGTGAAAGTGCCACAACACCAAAAGCTCCTGCGACAGACCATCCTGCAACAAGTAATGAGAAAATGATCACGCCCGGAATAAACAGAACGATAAAGTTAAATGGAGCAATTAGAACCAAACGCCCGATCACCTTGAGGGCTGTCTCCACCTGAAACTTTTCGTTCGGATTTTTTACCTGTGCAATCAGAGTCTCAGCGCTATAAGCTTTGGCGATTGAAACGGGATTGCCAAGTTTTGCGGAAATCTCTTCTTCCTTTTTTCCCTTTTGCAAACCATGTGTAAAGTGTTCTTGATAGTCCAAGAGAATATCTTGAATGTTTTCAACATGGTATTTTTCCAAGTTCTGTTTGAGAGACGATAAAAATTCCTGCTGCTTCATTTTATTTCCTTACCAATTAATTGTTCTATTTGTTTATTAAAGTCGGTCCATTGCTTAAATTGCTCTTTTTGAAACTCCTTACCTGGTTTGGTAATTCGATAGTACTTGCGAGGCGGTCCTTCAGAGGACTCCTGCAAATAAGTTTCAAAATATTTTTCATCTGTGAGTCGTCGTAGAATTGGATAAAGCGTGCCTTCAGAGATTTCCAAAATCTTAGAGATCTCTTCGACAAGCTCATATCCGTAATAGTCTTTGCGGCTCATCATCGTAAGCACACACAATTCTAAGACGCCTTTTTTAAACTGCGGATTCAAGAAAGCCTCCGATCTGCATTGGGTACTGTATAATACTAGGTACTATGTATAGTCAAGTACTGTGTAAAAAACAGTAGAATCCACTTAACTAACTGATATAACTAAAATTAATGCCCAGCATATCCAGAAGGTACGGCGTACCTTTTGGTGGAATACTTGATGCTCGATGCCTTCTTGCCCCGTCGGTCATCGCATGAAATCAAACTCGAACTGCATCGCGTGACCCGATGCCCTAACACCTCTATAATTTGACTGAAGCGGAGCGCTCCAGAACAGGAGCAGTTTGATCCAAAATGTATTGCTAGGCCTTCATGAGTTCTATATCTATCAATTCATGGAAACAACCGAAGAAGCTAACTCGACTACGGATCGCGCTATTGAGATTCTTCTCAGTAAGCTCGAAGAGGCGAAAGCTCGCAATCCTCGACTGAGTATGCGGGCCTTTGCTCAGAGAATCGGAATGAGTTCTGGCGGACTCTCCGAAATTTTGAGTGGTAAAAGGGCTTTCACTGCATCGATTAAAAAGAAAGTTGCAGAAAAACTTATGCTCTCTCCACAAGAGCAGCTTGAATTTTTCTCTAACGATCTTCCGGGAAAGATGAAGATCCAAACAGATTCAAGATCGACATTAAGTCAGGATCAATTTCATCTGATATCTGACTGGTGGTATTTCGGACTCCTGAATCTCTTAAAAACTAAAGGCTTTAAAAACAGTACAAGATGGATGGCTCAACGCCTTGGTGTTTCCGAGAACGTGGCCTCTGAAGCCTGGGAGCGCCTCTTCCGCCTTGGTTATTTAGAAAAAAAGGGGAATCAAGTTGTACGCAAAGGAACAGAGATCCGCACAACAGATAACTTATTAGATCTCTCAATTCGCAAATCGCACATTCAGGATCTAAAGCTGATTGAAAACTCACTGATGGAAGTTCCACTTGATCAAAGAGATAACACGTCCTGCACATTCGTTATCGACAAAGCCGATATTCCAAAAGCAAAAGAGATGATCCGTATTTTTCAATCGCAAATCGTCAACCAACTCGGAAAAGACACAGGTAACGAAGTTTATAAAATTTCAGTAGCTCTTTATCCATTAACCCAAGTTTCGAGGGAACAATGAAAAAAATTATTTTTTTTACATTACTAATGAGCACCCAGCCCCTATTTGCAGAGCGAGCGAAGGTCGAGGGTGGAGATTCAGTTAACAACGGAGGAGCCATCTGGGCTTGTGTCAGCGGACCGACCGATTCTGTTTTTCACAGAGGGATGTTGACCGATATTTTCGAAGCCCGAAATCAGTTTCAGCTGGAGTTAGTTCAAACCTCTGAAAGTGATCCGTTTAAAATCTATGCGCAGAGAAAAGCATGGCTTGAAAAAACTCTTCCTGATATGCACGAAGTTTTAAAATCAAGATTTAAATATGTCGAAGACCATCTCAAAATCATCGAAGGTGATATTACTGACACTAAAGACTATGAGACGGCGGTTATGCCGTACGGATCTACATGCTCAGAAGGTGAATGGAAAGTTAAGAACATCGCAAACTTTAAAACGGATGACGAACGCGTGTTTGTGAATAAATTTTTATGGGAGAGTCCTCTTATTCCATCTCTTGATAAAGCGGCTCTTTTATTTCATGAGGCCGTTTATTACTGGATGAGATCGTACACAGGAACAACAACTTCAAATTCATCCAGAAAAATTGTTGGTTACATGTTTGCTGACGAGAACAAGCACTCCCCTGCAAGCATAAAGGAGGAGATCACAAAAATCGTTGGCACTTACCCAAATCGTCCAAACGGAAAAATCATGTGCGCCATCAGAAATACCAAACGCAATCAGGTCTATCCGGCTTACAACGCAACGGAGGCAAAAGCCCGTTTTGATGTGCGCAAAAGATGTTCAGAAGAACCAGACCCACGTTTCTGCGTCTCCAACTCTCTTGAATGTTCAGATGTCGGAGACGAATTGAAATTTGAGTGTATTGGCGAAAACAATATCACGAAAAAAATATTCTCTTCTAAGGGCCGATCACTTTTAGAAGCTCAGTTCAGTACTCATTTAGCGTGTTTTATGGACAGCAGAGAGGACCCGAAAAAAGCGCAAGCGTGTCCTGATTTTGCTTTTATGGAATGCTATGAATAAAGGAGTTCAAAATGTTAGCTAATAACTTAAGTAAAATAGT
>JBFWYS010000106.1:0-9655 GCA_050186175.1 Pseudobdellovibrionaceae bacterium | reverse complement strand
CAAATGAAGCGGCATCAACGATTCACATCGGCACAGGACAAAATTTTGCGATGTCAAAGTCCTGGGCCTTTCGTTGGGACTTTAGCTGGAACTTTTATTCGGCCAACGCAAAAATAGAGACTGCGCCCAATAGTCGAGTTTTTGAAACAAAAAGACAGAGCTTTAATAATCTCTATTTAAGCTTGGGGCTGAGCTGGTTCTTCCCGGAAGCGAGTTATAGATGATGATCAAAAAATACTTTCGCGCATTAAGTGTTCTTCTAAGTCTCATTGTTGTTGCAACTGTGGTTTCTTCAGAGGCGCAGACTCGTAAGAAAAGAAGGGCCAAGCCGGCAGGGTCTCAACAATTAAGTAGCGCATTGAGTTTGGCAAAATCGGGTCAGTTTCTTCCGGCTTCGAGCCAACTTTTTGCTCTTTCAAGAAAAACAGAGCCAGGCGCTGACCAAATGCAGATGAAGTATCTGACCGGCCTTATGCTTTACGAGCTTAAATTGTTCCAGGTTGCAGCTTTTCAGTTTATCGATGTTATTCGTAATGGAAACAATAGGTATATCAAACAGGCTATTGAAAAATTGTCCATGGCGGCTGATCAGTTAGGGGACGACACTTTATTAAACTATGCGATTTCAAAAGTTCAATTGGAAGAGTTCCCTGCGGACGCTCGCGACATGCTCTTTTTCCGTATCGGAGAAATGAAGTTGAAGTCGAAAGACTATGAGGGCGCGCTTGCGGCATTTGCAAAAGTTCGACCGGGAAATCGTTATTACGCGCAAGCCCTCTATAATCGTGGATTGACTGCTGCAGAAATGAACAAAGCAACGGATGCTGTCAACGCCTTCCAGGCTTTAATGAATCTACGTTCGTCAGCAAAAGTAACGGATACAACTAAAGTAGCTGCAACAATGGGGCTGGCCCGTTCTTATTACCAACTTCAAGATTGGGATAAAGCTTTAGCGGCCTACCGAGAAATTCCAAGAGATCATGAGCTCTGGCATGATGCCATGTTCGAAATGAGTTGGGCTTATCTTCGGTCAGCCCGTTTCCGTTCCGCTCTTAGTAACTTTCAAACATTGCATTCTACCTATTACGAAGACTTTTATCTTCCCGAGTCTCTTCTGTTAAGGGCGATCGTTTATCTTTATATTTGTAAATATAATGAGATGGATAAAGTTCTAGGTCTATTTGAAAAGACCTATGGACCGGCTCGGGCTCGCATTACCGATTTCGTAAACTCAGCCAAGGATCCCATGGATTATTTTAATGAGCTCGACAAAGTCGTTCAAATGCGTAGAGACGTACGCCAAGGAAAAACATCAGGATACGGTGGTCGCATTCCTTATATCATTGGTCGTCACATCCTGCGTGAGGGAGACATCAGTCGTTCAGTTGAATACTTAAAGAATCTAAATGACGAACAAAGGCGAATGCAAAAATTCCCGAGCGGATGGGTTGAAGGCGCCGTGGGCAAGTACTCTCAGAGAATTCTCACCAATAGAATGAAAAATGCGAAGTTACAGATCGGTGAAATGTACAAAAATCACCTCTTAAGGCTGCGTACAGAACTTCGTGATTTTTACGAGCAAGCTGGTTTCATCCGCTTTGAAATGATCAATGGACGAAAAGAAGAAATCAGAAAAAAGATGTCTGGCAAAGGATTGCCGGAACAGCAAATCGATGAAGATACGAGCCGAGATTTTTATGTTCAAAATGGATATGACTATTGGCCATTCCGTGGCGAATTTTGGCTCGATGAACTTGGAAATTATCATTATTTGGGGAAGCAAAGTTGTGAGTAAAGCAGTACGAAAACACCTTTTTATTGCATTGAGTATAGTTTGTCTTTTTGCGAGTTCAGCTTCGTCGGCTCCGGCTCGAAAAAAACAGCCTCCACCAAAGAAGCAGCAACAGAAACGACCGCAAGCCAAAAAGGAAACAGTTGGAAACTATCTGAAAAGAATCGCTCAACCGAACCGTGGCTCAGAAAATCTTTTCATGTCGAAGTCATCAGAAGCTCTCCCAACAAGCACCGACATGACCAAGGTTCCAGTTCGCCAAGCGATCGATTTAGGTAAGGTAAAGCCACCTCGCTCCTCGGAGCTCATGAGAGCCGACAAATCAGAGCAAGGAAATTTAGAACGTGTCACGGATCAACAAATCGCCGAGCTTTTCAAGCTGACCCAGCGTTTTAAAACAAGTCCTTCGCGCGGCGAGTTGTGGTTGCGGCTCGCAGAACTTTATGTCGAAAAGGCTCAGATCATCGATTACAGAAAACAGACTGAATATGACCAAAAATTAAAAGAGTTCCAAGAAGGTCGTACAAAAGTACGTCCTCGTTTGGATGTGGCCGAAGCCGGTGAATATAATAAAAAGGCGATCCAACTTTATGAATGGTTCGTAAGAGATTTCCCGAAAGATTCCAAAATGGATCAGGCCTTGTTCTTCTTGGGTTACAATTTTTTCGAATTAGGTGACGCAAAAAAAGGAAATGAATATTACACCACTTTGATCAAACGTTATCCTAAGTCGACTTACGTCAACGAAACTTATTTCGCCCTCGCCGAATACAATTTTGAAAATGATAGATGGCAAGCCGCTTTAGATTTTTACATTAAAGTGCTTAAGAACAAGAATGCGCGACTCTTCAATTTCGCTCTTTATAAAGCGGCTTGGTGTTTATTCCGTCTTGGAGACACAAAAAGAGCTCTCACTTTTATGGAAAAGCTCATTTATTCAAGTCGTCAACAGGCCTCAAATAAAAATGTCAGCCGATTTCGTCTTGAACAAGAGGCTCTCAGAGATGTGGTTGTGTTTTATGCTGAGGGTGGAAGTGCCGAAAATGCGACCTCATATTTTAAGGGTTTGGTTGGAAAAGACTATAGAAATTATCTAGATAAGTTGGCTTACTATTGGACAGATAAAGGAAACAGAGACGCGGCCTACTTTGTTTTTCGTGATTTGATCGAAGACCAGCCGAATGCCCCGAAGGCTTTCGACTATCAATATCAGATCGTTATCAACTCGGCGCACGTTTCAAAATCAAAACAGTATCGAGATGAGCTTTATAAATGGGTTCGAGGATATTCTCCTGAAAGTGCATGGGGTCAGGCAAACAAAGGTAATACTGAACTTTTGAACAATGCCACAAAATTGCGAGAGACGACTCTTCGTAATCATGTTTTGCAAAGTCACCAGACAGCACAAAATGCTCGAGCTGAGTTCTCGCGACAAGTGGCTCAAGAAGGTTATCGAGTTTATATGGAGGTTTTTCCTTCGTCCCCACAAATCGCGGATATGAGATTCTTCTACGGTGAACTTTTGTATGATATGAGCAAGTGGGATGAGGCAGCTTTGCAGTATCGTTGGGTCGCTGACAATGCTCCGACTAGCAAATATGGTTCAAAAGCGACGTTCAATACGGTTCTTTCGTCAGAAAAAGGTCTCCCACCTGAAAAGGAAATGCAGGATAAAATTGAAAACTCTCTCGACAAAGTTGCTCTTGATCCAAGAGTGGATCGTTTTATCAAAACCGGTAATTGGTATCTTGCGAAATTTCCTGATGGAGACAAGTCGGTCGAAATCAAATTCAGAATCGGTCGACTTTATTATTTGTCGAACCATTTTGATGAGGCGACGGCATCTTTCAAAGATGTTGTTCAAAAGCATCCTAGAACCAAATACGCCGAGTACTCAGCCAACCTTTTACTTGATATCTTTAACTTAAGAAAAGACTACGCGGGTCTTGAGAAAACCGGAAACGAACTTCTGGCGTTACCGTCGATTGCCGGAACAAAAGCAGGCCAAGATATTCGCGGCGTCTTAGAAAAAGCGAGCTTTAAAAAAGGTCAGGATTTAGAGATTTCAAAAGACTATGCTGGCAGTGCTGCTCAGTTCGAAGCTTTCTCGAAACAAAATCCCGCTTCCTCTTTGCAAGCGACTGCTTTGTTCAACGCTGGTGTTAACTATGAAAGAGCGGGTCAGGTTTTTCTGGCGATTCAAGCCCACAAGAACGTGCTAGCGTCACCTAAGAAAGAAGCGGCCGACTTTAAACCGAAATCAAGACGCTTGATCGCGAAACTTTATCAGGACACAGGTCAATACGAACTGGCGGCAGCGACATACGCTCAAGTGGGGGTTGAAGCCGGAAAAGATCCTTTAGCGCCGAACTTTTTTTACAATGCTGCCGTTTTATATGCCGGCCTGGGTTCCTCTGAGCTTGCGATCAAAAACTTCACGGAATATTTTGGTAAGAATAAAAAGTCAGACCGTGTTGAAGCACTTTGGGAAATCGCAGAAATTCATCGTCGAAGAGGTCAAAATAGCCAAGCCGTACAAAACTATAAAGAGTATTTGCAAGGGGCGGCTACGGATAAGAGCCGAATTATAGAAACTCACTACCGGATCCATGAGTTGAGTAAAAAAATGGGTCGAAACACTGAGGCACAGGAGTGGGCCGATAAAACTGTGGGAGTGCAACGACGCTTAAATCCAGATCTAAAAGGTATGGGAGCAAAATACGCTTCGCAAATTAAGTTCGAAAAAGTTCTTGGAAAATTTAGAGAGTTTGCGGCGATTAAAATCCCTGGAGATCCCGCTCGTCAGAAAGCAGCAGCTGACAAGAAGCTTTCTCTTCTTGGAGCTCTTAACACGGAACTTGCTGGAGTCATTAAGTACGACAACCCAGAAGAGATCGTCGGTTCAATTACTTTAATCGGACAGGCGAACGCCAATATGGCTCAATCCCTTCTCGAGTCTCCGCTGCCTGCAGGTTTAACTGACGATGAAAAAAAGCAGTACATGGCCGGAATCGAAAAGCTAGTAGAGCCTTATAAAAAGACGGCCAAAGATTCTTTTAGGAAAGCCGTTGAAAAAGGCCAAGAACTCGAAGCGTATTCGGACTACTACAGAAAAGCTTTTAGTGCGATGAGAATGCTTGAGCCCGAAAATTATCGAGACGGTGAAGAGATCATTACAGAGTCAACAAGCGTAAATTGGATTGGAATATAAATGTTAGCAGAGAATAAAAAATCACCATTTAAAATCCTAACGGTTAGTTTGTTATTGCCACTCATTTTTGTGTTGGGTTGTTCGTCTTCTTCCGAAAAATCGGATGAAACTGAGAGCGGGTCGGAAAATCAACCACCCACACCAACCAATGCTCGGGACACTGGACCAGCTCCCAAACATTCGGCCGCTCCCCCCTTGCCGGAAAAGCCTTCAGTCTCTTCTTTGGCACAAGGTTTAAGTGAAGCTGTAAAAAATCAGAATGATGAGCAGATCGAGCAGTTGTCATCACAGGTTCTATCGCAAAATCCAAAAGATATTCGTGCTCTCAATGCCCTCGCGATGAACCACTTCCGTAAAGGAAGAATTCAATTGGCAAAAATGCTTCTTTTGAGAGCGCTCGAAGCACATCCCAAGTCGAGTGAGTTACATAACAATATGGGCGTCATTGAGCTTTCCCAAAAAAATGATAGAGAGGCTTTGATCGAATTCAAAAAAGCGGTCGAGTTGAAATCAGATAATGCCTCGGCCTCAGCAAATCTCGGAGCCATCTATTTAAAAGGAAAAGATTATAAGAGGGCGACAACGGCACTTGAAATTGCTGTTGATAATGGCCTTAAGGACTGGAAGACGAAGAATAATTATGCAGTTGCACTTGCTGGAAGTGGAAAAGCGGACAAGGCCGAAGATCTTTACAAGGATATTCTCAAAGAACAACCAAGCAACAAAGAAGCGATGATGAATTATTCGATTTTGTTGATTGATCAGTTGAACAAACCTCAAGAGGGACTGGACCTTTTGAATAAACTTCGTTTCATCGGAATACCGACGGAGTCGAGGAATCGTGTAAAGGAACTGGAAAATAAAGCGCAAGCAAGTCAAACTAGTAACAAGTAGTCGATAGGAATGGAACGGAAAGATATGAAAAGCAAAGTTATGAAAACACAATTCAAAATGTTGTTCATGGTTGCTTTGCTATTTTTGATTACGAACGTGATTCCAGAAATTTCTTTGGGACAAGAAGTTCCTCCAACACAATCTGCGGCTCGCGAAGGCAAACCTGCAAAAAAAGAAGCTCTGACTTTCGAAGACGAATTGGTTGAGGGCGCGACCCAAAAACCAGAGCTCTTTTATCTTCTTCAGAAAAAGAACTTCAACTATAAAAAGTTGATTAAGCTTAGAGAAAATTTTCTTCCCGAAATGAGAAAAACATCTGAGGCTATACAACGAGGCGGGACCAGTCCTTGAAATCACCAATTATTTTGCGCATTTTCAAAGGCGAACAATTAATCGAGGTCAAACAATTTGACTCCGATCAAATTGTATTTGGACACAATACTGAAGTAACCGTGAATCTTTCGGATTCTGCGGTCGCTCCTATCCACGCTCTAATCGAGCTTCGGGATAGTGGATACTATATCTGCGATTTAGGATCGCAGTCCGGAACTTTCAGGAACGACAGTCAGATCTTAGATGAGCCAATTAATTCGGGCGACGAAATTAAAATTGGTCCTTTTAAAATTGCATTCTTTGTCGGAGTGCCGAAACCGAAAGGTGCGCCGGCTCCTACTTTAAAACCAGTTGATGCGCCGACTGCAACTCCAAAACTTGAGGATAAACCGGCAGCTAAGGTTCTGGAAAAAGTTCCGGATGCACCGGCCGCTCCTGAACCCGAAGTTAAAGCAATTGAGCCTGAGTCGAAAAAAGCTTCGACTCCAAAAGCGACTGCAAAAATTCCGACAGCGAGTCCGCTCATTGAGAAATCTTCAGGCAGTCCGACTTCCTACGAAGAAGCACCTGTGGTTGCAAAACCGTCTTTGGGCAAGAAAGAGGCTCAATATTTAAGTCAAAAAGGGGACAACAAGAAGAGTCCGAAAACCTTTGCGCCTCCGAGTGAAATAAAAGACCTGCGAAAATTCTTAAAACCGCAAAAAGGTCCGCTTACAGAAGTCATCGTTAGCTGGAAAGAAAGAATTATCGGTACTTATCACTTTGGTCAAGCCGGTGTTGTTCGCATCGGTTCGAGTGAAAAAAATGAGATCGTATTGCCAAAGGGAATCGCGCCAGATTCTTTTCATTTAGTTGAATTAGGGCCAAGTCTCCATGTGTCTGTGAATCAGCAGATGAGTGTGGAGTTGATCGGAAATAATAATAGTGTGCAAGGTTATGATGAGCTGATTGCGAAAGGTCGAATCGCAAATTCCGGCCGCGCTTCGAAAATTCGTGTTGAGCAGGGAGAAATGCTCAAAATCGGTTTGTATGAAGACACAGTCCAGATTTTTATTCGTTATGCTCCCGCTGCCGGTCAGGTAGCCCTGGCTCCAGCATTGGAATTGACTGCGAGTGAATTAACAGGATTATTTGTTGCCTTTCTTCTAGTGAGTTTGATGGGGCTCTACGTTTCAATTTATGGGACGGCAGATGCAGTGCCTGAAGAAGAAGAAAGAATTGCAACGGTGGTTTTCGAAAAACCCAAAGAAAAACCAAAACCACCACCGCCGGAAAAAAAGGAGGATCCGCCTCCACCACCAGCACCTACGCCTCCACCAAAACCAACACCTCCTAAAAAGATCGAGGTCACTGAAAAGAAGATGGAGCAAAAGCCGGCTCCGGCGGCTTCAAATTCTGGAAAAGCGGCTGAAGTTAGGCCGAATCCAAATAAAGTCGACCGTCCAAAAAAGTTCACTTCGGCTGTTCCTAAAGGTGGTTCGGTGAAAATGAGCAACACGGCAAGTTCGGGTGCGCAGGCAAAAGATGTTAAAAAGACGGGATTATTGGCCGCTTTCGGTGGCGGAGGAATGCGTGAAAAGATGGATCAGTCTCAAACAGGTTCTGAAGGACTTTTGGGAACTGCTTCTGGAGCGACCGGAACTTCAGGAATGAATGAAGACCGTTCGGGATCCGATGTCGGCTCAAGATTTAAAGATACCGGAGCCGGAGGAAAAGGAACTGCGACTCAAGGTATCGCTGGAATCGGTACTCAAGGACGATCTTCTGGACAAGGAACTTATGGTTCCGGATCTGGCCTAGGCAATAAAGGAAACGTCAACATCACGGCCGGTGGTCTGGGTGAAGATTGGGCGGGATCCATCGATCGTGAAGGTGTGAGACGGGTGGTTCGAGCGAACAAAGTAGAAATCAGCGGTTGTTATAATAGAGAGCTTAACAAGGGGACTCGATCCTTTGAAGGTAAAGTCATCTTGAAATGGGAAATTGGTGAGCAAGGAAGAGTGTTGAGCGCAGAAAAAGTGAGCTCAACATTAGGAAATGACGAAGTGGTGAACTGTTTGATTGCAAGACTTAAAACTTGGCGCTTTCCAGAGCCGCCTAAGAATACCGTCGCAGTCGTAACTTTCCCATTTTCATTTGTTACGCAAGGAAACTAGTTAAACGTTTAGGCAAAAGCCGAACGAGGAGGAACAACGTGGAGCCAGCAGCAGCAGTAGTAACTCAAGCCGAACAAGGGCATTGGATGGTACGTGCCTTTGAACAAGGTGGATCGGTCATGTATGTGATCGCGTTTATCGCGATCTTGACCATTATCTTGGTAGTCGAAAGATTCTTGGCTCTCAAGAGCCTGACCATCGACAAAAAGGAATTCACTGACAATATTTTCGCCATGATTTTAAGAGGCGATATTCGTCAGGCGATTGCTTTTTGTGACAGCCGTCAAGCTCCACTGACAAACTCAGTAAAGGCGGGATTGGTTCAAGTTGTAAACAAAAGACCAGATGAAGAAATTCAGGTCGCAATGGATGCAGCGGTTCTTCGCGAAAGCCCGAAGTTTGAAGGATGGACCTCCTTCCTTGCGGTTTTCGGTAACGTCGCCGTGTTAGCGGGACTTCTTGGAACGATTATCGGTATGATCGGTTCATTCGCGGCGGTGGCAAGTGCGGATCCAGCGAAAAAAGCAGAAATGCTTTCGGCAGGTATTTCGCACGCCCTAAACTGTACGGCGTTTGGACTGTGTGTCGCGATCATTGCGATCATTGCCTATGCCTACTTCCAGCTGCGTATTCAGAGAGCAGAAAACGACGTTGTTGAAACAAGCATGAGTTTGATGAACTTAGTTGTTTCTAATCGCGATAAAATTAAAGACTAAGAATCGAAGAGTCTCCCGATGGGAGACAAAGAGGTATCTCTCCTAGAGGGAAGTATAAGTTGGATCTCCCGTTGGGAGAATGAGGGACAGATGGCACAAATAGAAGAGTCGGGTAAAGGCGGTAGGAAAAAAAATATCGAGCTCAATCTCGTTCCGTTCATTGATTTGATGAGCGTTCTTATCACATTTCTTCTTTTGACAGCCGTGTGGACTCAAGTATCGATGATTCAAATCGGCAGTTCGATTTACGGAAAGAAGAGCGACGATCAGACTCCGCTTCCTCCACAGGATGCTGATATCGTTCTTCGTCTTGATATTGTCGAAGCCGGGTACAAACTGACATTGGGTAAACAGTCGATGCCGCTTCCAAAAATTGCTGGCAAATTGGACGACGATGGCTTGCGAGCCCAATTACAAAGAGCTAAACAGATGTATCCGAATAAATCGGACGCTGTTGTTTTTGTTCAGGATGATATTCCTTATGAGCATTTAATTATCGGAATGGATACGTTGATTAACTCGGGATTTCCTCAAGTCAGTATTGCAACCGGAG
>JBFWYS010000105.1:0-9673 GCA_050186175.1 Pseudobdellovibrionaceae bacterium | reverse complement strand
AACGGTCCCAATAATTCGACCGTCTTTTTCTTGAGCGAAAGCGCGGCCTTTTGCAACTCTCTCGCGGGTGAGTTTTTCATCTTGATAAGTGGCTGTATAGTTAAGTCCCATATCGGCTAACTCTTTATAGGCACTATTAACAAGAGTTCTGATTTGTGGGATATCTTGTTCCACTACTTGGCGAATGGTTTGATCTCTAAAAACAAAGGATTTTACAGGACTTGAAACTTCGGTATTTTGCATATGAGGAGCCAATATAGGGGGTCTGGGCTCCAAAATCCAGCTTTTGATGACTTTCTGAGCGGTAATTCTGTCCCCTAGGTTTTATGCATTTTAGGACTCAAAAGGCGATTCGGTTTAGCCTTTTTTTCACTCTCAGATTTTTTGTCAAAAGAGTTTTCAGAATTTAAAACTCCGTGTTTTGAGTTTTAAATTTTTTGTCGAAGTCAGCAAAAATCATTGCAGAAGAGGCCTTCAAGTCTATCGACAGTGCAATTTTTTGCGGTTATCCTAAGAGTCAGTTTGCAGGAAAGGAGGGTTATTATGGATAAAAAATACCTCCGTTTGTCTCCGTTAATTTTTATTCTTTTTATTTCTGCAATTTCAGTGGCTGAGGAAGAGAAGTGGGAAGCCGTAGTTCTTGCGGAGCCGACCACTCAGAATCGGCAAGTTCTCAATTTTGAGATCCCTAAAGGCAAGAAGGATAGCTTGCGCATAGGAATCCTAAAGCTTCAAACCCGAAAGGACGTGGGTTTTTTGGAGTTCGAGGGACGAGACCTTAAAAAAGGCACCTACGAGATTGTTAAGACCGAAGAGTGCGAGGAATTGAAGAAGAGTTATACAAAAAATCGCAAACCAGCGTCTGCAGAAACACTGTACCAATTTACGACAGAATATGGAGACTTCTCAGGGGAGAAAAACTTGCACGCCCCTCTAGAAGAGCTTCATTTGCAGGACGCTGATATTGCGTTGGTGCGACTCTATAAAGGTAAAAAAGCTCTCCTTTCTTGCGGCAAAGAAACTGTCCAACAAGTCGCAGGAGAGTAAACGCTAGAGGTCGTGGTTTGAGTCCTTGCGAATCACGACTTCTTATTCGCTGCAAGAGGCATTTCCAGAGGAGCTCCAGCCACTCGAGTCCTTAAATGCAAAAAACCATTGCCCCTCTTTTTTGTATAGAATTCCTTTGAGGTCCGGAGTATTCGCGATCGCGATAATTCTGTATTCCCATTGTTTTTCATCAATGATCTGGCTAGTGAAGTCTCCGTCGGCTGGCTTCGTGAGGAGAAATAGGTTTCCGTTGTAATAAGAAATGGAGGCCCACTCGACGTGCCAACTATTGAGATGACAATCTAATAATGTAACGGGTGCTGCGAAAGTCGTAAGGGGAAGCAGAAGTGTTACTAGCAGGACAAGTATCGTTTTCATATCGAGAGAATCATCGGGAGAATCGAGATTAGCAACTTTAAAAGAGCTTACCGCGATGCCGCGTCCCTCATTGGGGCAACTGGCCTTTGGTGAGGCAGTAAAATGGTAGGGGAATCTATTTTATAGTCGACAAAGATGGGATGTCCTTTACATTTTAAGTTTACCTCCCTCTTTGGAGCCGACTGTGCGTATCGTTTTGGTCTTCTGGATTATCGCCATTGTTTTGATTTCGGCTCTCGGCGTGAAACATTCGGATCATCAACTTTCTTTGAAGGCCCAAGGGGTGAGGTATTATCTAGATCGGTCGGCGGATTTAGATATCTCGCAAGCAACCTCTACAGAATTTATACCGCTCGATAACGAAGGAATTCCGCCGCGATCATCAATAGTATGGCTGAAGATTCCGATGACCACTGAAATCAAAAAGCGTTCTCATGATGTTGTTCTTTTTTCGGGCTCGACAGAGATGATCCCGACGATGACTCTTTATGCAGAGTCAGCTGGTAAAACTCAGCGAATTGGTTTTTGTGAAGTCAGGCTTGAATCGCCGGAATGTTTATTGCCGAATCTTCAATACGCTTTTCCCCTCAGCAAACAGGTGATCGATGAGAGTTCTCATTTGTACATTCGGGCTACAAGCAGTGGGACCGCGATTCAGAATGAGTTTTATTTTATGTCTCGACCTTATTACAACCGCATCACGGCCTTTCTGACATACTTTATGGGATTCTCGTGTGGAATTACATTTTTAATTGGAACCTTGGGGCTCATGATTTTTGCAAGCATGAGAAACAAAGAGGTTTTAATTTTTTCGGCCAATGCGTTTGCCGGTTTTATGACAGTTTTTATTTATCGTGGAATCTGGGATGCGATCAGACCTGACGCCTGGTTTCCGGCCGCCGATTTATTTGTGTTTATTTTTTTGATCACCCGAGTTTTTGAGCTTGCGCTTTTTAGGTCTTTATTTAACGTTGGAAAATACCACAAAAAAATTGATCGTTTTCTTAAGATTGCGATCGCATTATTTGCGTCGCTTGCCATTTTAGGAAATGTTTCTCCGGTTGCGGAATTGATATGGAAAGCATTCCCTATTATTTTTGTGATCGAGATCCTCACAATTCCACCCGTGTGTCTTTATTTTATGTCGCTTAAAAAGAATCATGCGGTCTCCTACCTTTTAGGATGGATGGCGTCGCAAATCGGGCTTGTTATAATGACACTTTATAAGTTCGATGTGATTTCGGATAACTGGATCTATGGATATATCATGTTAGCGTTTCGTCCCGTGCAGCTTTTCATTCTAAGTTTTATTATTTTTGAGAGATTAAATGAGATCGTGGTTGAAGTTGAAATTGCTCGGGTTAAGGAACAACACGGAAATGTGATTCGAACGCTCTTGCGAACTCTGTCTCACGATTTATCGAATACCACTAATTTGATCCAGTTGAGCGCCGAAGTGGCCCTCAAAAAATTGGATTTAGAGCCTATTAAAAAAACTCTTAGGGTGATTTTAAAGGCGGCAAACGACCAGACTAAAATTATTAAGAATGCAAAAGAGACTTATCTTAATAAGGGTGGGGCCGTCTTAAAACTGACTCCGGTGGATCTCAAAGAGTGTGTAGAAAGCAGTCTGCAAATCCTCAGTCACAAATCCGCAAAAAAAGGTGTGATCATTGAAGCCTCTTACGACGGAAACAGTTTTTCTGTTCTTGCGGAGTCTACAAGCCTGACCCATCAGGTAATTTGCAATTTATTAGACAATGCCGTGAAGTTTACTCCTGCCGGTAAAAAGGTGCAGATTTCTATTCAGAATCCGGCAGACAAAAACTTGCTTTCCCTTGAAATCAAAGATGAAGGCAGCGGCATGCCTCAAGAGCTAGCGGATCGTTTTTTCACAGAAGCGGCTAAGATCAGTCGACCTGATGCGGAAAATGAAAAAAGCACGGGTCTTGGAATGCTTGTGGTCCGAGACTTCCTTAAAATTTACGGAGCTCACGCAAAAGTAGAAAGTCGGGTCAATGCAGGAACGAAATTTTATATCACATTCAATCGCCCTCCGATTTCTCAGCGATCTGTCGCCGAGTTGTAATTTCTAGAGGGGCATTAAATTTTACCAATAAACTTTGTTTTTGGAACATATCTTCGGGATATCGTGGCGTTACCGAAAGTTTTAATTCCAGTAGTGGTGAGTTCATTTCCCGACGAACTCTATCCAACGCCACGAAGTTGGGGACGAATGGGTCTATCTAAATCTGATTTATTACAAAACCAATGGGATAAAGGCGGGCATTTTACTGTTTGGGAACGACCAAAACTTTTATCGCATGAGATCAGCGCGGGTTATCGGTCTTTGCGAACGCCGAGATTGCATTAGTAATAAAAATCTAATTCCTGAAGGTATCGCAGCGACCGGAGTTTGATCCCAAAAAATCGCCAAATGCAGGTTTTGAAGGGGGTTTCGGGGGGCTCTGCCTTAAACTTAAGCTGAAGGATTTCAAGCACCTAAAGATTTGGTTTTTTTTAAAGATTTCGGGTTGACAGTAAAGGCCTTTTAAAACAAATTGCTCTCTCTGCGCCTTTAGTGGTTCGGTAGCTCAGTTGGTAGAGCACGTCACTTTTAATGACGGGGTCGATGGTTCGAGCCCATCCCGAGCCACCATTTTTTTAATGGTCGACCACTAAAAGTATGCAAACGGTACGTTCCCATCGTCTAGTGGCCTAGGACACCTCCCTTTCACGGAGGATACAGGGGTTCAAATCCCCTTGGGAACGCCAATTTGTTTTTTGAGTTCTTTTTCTCTTTTTTTCTCAATAAAATAGGTTGGTTAGAAAGTTCGAATATGGTCGTTCTTGACGACGAAACTTCGAGGACTTGTGATGGGAGTCCCAAGGAGATTTGAATGCCACAGATTTGCTATTTCTACGGCATCACAATCTACATTCAGTTTTTAGATCATAATCCTCCGCACATTCATGCAGTCTATCAATCATTCAAAGCTCAATATTCAATAGGTGATGCAAAACTTCTCAAAGGCAAAATGCCAAACAAAGCGGATCAACTGATCTGCGAGTGGATTCGTATGCGCAAAACCGAACTCATGAAAGATTGGGATCTCGCAAAAGAGGGCAAACCGGTTTATCCAGTTTCGCCATTGGAGTAAATTATGATTACGGGTGGTGACCTTATCGAAGTTGAATCTGTTTTTGTAGAAAATAATTTTGAGTTAAATGTGCGGTTTACCAACGGCCAACAAAAGAAAGTGGATCTTTCTCCACTGCTCAAGAATCCACCGCCTGTCTTTGCCAAACTCCGTGACAAAAGTGAGTTTAATAAAGTTTCGATAAATCCTGTTGGTGGAATTCAATGGGAATGTGGCGCAGATTTAAGTGCAGAGTATCTTTTGGGAGCCTGAACTATGAAACTAGACCACGTCGTCGTTCACATCGACAACAATGAAAATATTCTGAAGAGTTTGAAGAAGACAATTGATCCGATGGGCTTTCCTTTCGAACCCAAATGGGGCAAAGGCACTAAGGGTTTTAAAGCCGCGAATATATGGATCGGACGTCAATATTTTGAAATCATTCGTTTACTCAGAACTGATGGTGGAGGTTGGACCGACAAATGGGTTCGCCGCTATAATAATGGTAAGCGTGGAGCCTTTTGCCTTTTCCTGCAGGTTGAAAATATCGATGTGGTTGCAAAAGATCTTATCTCTCGAGGCATTGGCATAAGTGGTCCCGAAAGAATATCATTCAAAACAATGTTCGGTTTGATCAAGAAAACCCTCCCATGGCAGATCATTTACCTACCAGAAATTCCTGGCACTGATTTAGAAATTGGTTTTATCCAATACGATCCAGATCCAAATGATCGCATTAAGCAATACCTAGTGCCAAATTCTGATTCAAACGGAATCGATGGTTTTAGTTCTGCGACTGTTCAACTTCCTCTAAATGACTCCGCGAAAGCCTTTCTACAGAAATTGTTTCCAGTGGGCCAACTGAAGGAAAACTCGGTCATAGTTCAGTTACAAAATGGCGAACTCGAGTTCTTGAATTTTCCTAGGGTACAGATTCAGCTGAAGGGTGATGTTAGCAATCCCAAAGTTAAAGGACTGTCGTTCCAACTCGAAAACGTCACTTTTCTAACTTGAGCAATGGGTGATCTTTTCAAATGGAGAACAATATCGGACGGAGAACAATCGAAAATAATGCTGGAGAACTAAATTTTATTGCCAGTCTAAGATCGGAAATACTATTTTGTTTTCCGGCACTTGACTGTCGCGTGTATCTGGAGAACAAAAATTCTGAAATTATCCACGTCGGGACGCCAAATTATTTCTTCTTTATTTTCAACCATTTGCAAGATACACCATCTTCAGTTATCGAACTGGAGGCATTTGTGAGCGAAAAAATTGAATTTCTGAGTGCGGTACTCTTAGTTTCTAAAAATCCTGAAAAACTTGCCGAGTTTTATAAAGATGTCGTTGGACTTCCTATTGAGGATGAGCAGCACGGCGAAACCGAAAAACACTACGGATGTGAACTTGGCGATCTGCATTTTGCAATTCATCCCATCTCTAATTTCAAAGGAACCGAATACGGAACTGGTTCAGTTAAACTCGCATTCACTGTTTTTGATATGGAAGCTTTCGCACAGAAAGTGAAATCTAAAGGATATAAACTTGCTTACGAGCCCAAGGATACAGGCTTTGCGACAATGACCGCGCTCACTGATCCTGATGGCAATTACATAGAGTTCACCCAACTTTCAGACCGTTGGTTTCAGCATCTTGAAAAAAGACGAAAAGCTGGAGTGGACGTGGTTGCTCGCTGGCAGGCTTCAAGACACTAGCGCTGTACATTGAATTGTTTCCGCTGGCGGAAGCTTACTGGTGTAGCTCGGAAACAAAATGGGAACAATTTGACTTCCTTAGCCAAATTCAACACTTATCCATGCAGCGTAGCTTTCAACGGCAATTCTCAATCTTTCACATTGGGAACGCCAACTTGTTTTTTGAGTTCTTTTATTCCCTTTCCTCAATAAAATAAGTTAGTTACAGAGTTCGAATGTTGTTTGATCCTCTCGTTTCTCAAATTCAACAAAGATTGATCTCAACATTTCATCCACAACAAATGTTTTTATTCGGATCTCGCGTTTACGGCTCCCCTCGTGAAGATAGTGACTATGATTTATTAGTAGTAGTTGAGAAACGAAGTGGCTCTCGCATAGACAACATGCTCAAAGCCCGCGAAGCACTTTTTGATCTTGATGTTTCTGCTGACGTTTTTGTTTATTCTGAACAAGAGTTTGAAGAGTGGAAGAATGAATTGAATACGGTAGCTGAAGCTGCTTTCGTTTTAGGAGTGGAGTTACCGCTTGGCCAACCCTAAAGCTACGCAAATGTGGTTTGCTAAAGCTCGTCAAGATTTGAAAACCCCAAAACATTTGCGGCCTATCGAAGTTGATTTTTTCAGTGGTATTGTCTTTCACTGTCAGCAGTGTATAGAAAAAGCCATCAAAGGTGTCTTGACCTCCAAGGTTGGCCTTTAGCCGTGCTTGCGAAACTTAGCAGCGCGCTTTTCAATTTTTTTAAGTTCCGAGGTCTTTTCAAATTTGCCGTTGGGATACAGAAAAATCATCGGGTGAACATCTAAGGCCGCAGCAAATACTTCTGCGTAATGCTGGCTCATCTCGATGCGGTCATTTTCTATAGCACTTAAGTTATTATCACGAATGCCGGTGATCTCTTCCATCTCTTCCAGAGTTAAACCTTCACGCTTTCTTAAAGCTTTCAACATTTCTCCCGCCGAAGCACCCTCGGGAACCAATTCATTTAAAACATCCATCATTCTTTTACCCATAATAAGCTCCTTTACTTCTTGTAATTATGGTCGGCTGTAACCCGAACCACTCGCACAATAATTTTCTCATTTTCGACTCGATAGATAACTCGTCCTGTATATGAAAATGAAATAGCTCGATGACCTTTCCATTCTCCTGACAAATCATGATCTCGCCAGTCGGGTTTATGTTGGGCAAATTCTAAACCTTGTTCTTCCACATCAACGATCCACCGCTTAATGACCTTGATATCATCTGAGGTGACTTTACCTGCCTTAAAATCCAGGCGAAGGCCCTTCTCAGCTTCCTTTGTTAATTCAACCGACCAACTCTTCTTCAACCAAGCCCGCCTTTGATCCTATATATTAATATATCCTATATTTTTATATAAGTAAAGTCTTAAGGCCATGACCTAAATACCCGAAATGTCCCCAAAGTAAGAGAATTATGGACTATTACTCCGTGAATTGAAAAGAAAAGTGCAATTGCCACGCTGGAAAGTTCAATGCATCACCTACAAGAAGGCTGACACTAAGGAGTCCACAGCCAAGAAGCCTCGCAAAGAGTGGGATACTCGAAAGAAGCGCCTAGAGGATGGCGGCGTCATCGTCAGTCAATCTAAAGGTCGTACACGCCTCTTTCTGTGGAATCCTCGTTATCCATTTTGTAAAGAACTTCAAACACTTCTAGAGAAATCGTTTGAATTCATGCCTGAGAGTGAGATCAAAAAATATTATCGCAAGCGCCAGCGCCCAAGACGCACAGGTAAACCTCTGTGAAAATCACGAAGAAGAGCGATATTCAAACCGTTGCCTCCATTCGCGTGATAAAAGATAAGAAAACTGAACACTCCGGAGCCAAAAATGGAGGTGGGCACTGGGGCCCGCGCGAAGAGGCGAAAGCCCGCTCCACAAGAGCGAGACGCGCCAACTCGAAAGAAATTATCAAAAACGAAAGGCAAGATCTTTCAAAGCTAGTAGGTAAGTCTCCCGCCTGTTTCAATCTTTTTGAGGATCTTGCCGATTTCTAAAACAACTCAAAAATGGCGCATTCGCTCAAGCCGATTTAAGAGCTGCAAAGGCCTTGCTTGAATACGACCGATTCCTAAGACTCATTGAATTTGCAGCTCAACAGGTTTTCTAAGGTTGGTGCCTTGACACTTTAAATCTAAGCCTCAAACTGAAGTCGATGATTCAGTTTTGTCAGATAAATTTTTTCGCTTCAGGTTTTTTGTTTTTTGGTCTTTTTTTCGGACAGTCTGCAAAAGCTCAAACCGACCATCCATATTTTCACGATCTGCAGGTTCATACTTTATTTGAGAAGCCATCGTTTTTGACTCATCAATTTTGTGACGGACATTCGAACCGCCACAGTCACGTCTCCTGGGGCTTCGTTGCTTTGGAGCTGTTTCAGGTCATAGAACTCGAGCCAATTCATTTAAACATTTCGGGAGTCATTCAAACTCCCTCAGCCCGAGATTATTATATTTATTCCGGCCTCAGTCCTCCGCAGACTCTTGCCTAAATAGAAAATCCATTTTTGTACAATTTTTTAACTTCATTTAAGAATGAGGAACTATGAACTTACGTCAATTTTCAATTGCATTGTTAATTTCTGCTTTACCGGTATTTGCGTCAGCAAACCCATCAATCACTTTTAATAAAGGAGATTTCGTCTCCGCCAATTCGATATCAAGAAATGGGGAAACGGTTTTGAGTATAAAGCTCAGTAAATCTGGAAAAGCTAAGGTCAAAAAACTGAATCAAATTTCAGCCGCTCAGAATATACATGCTGAGATCGGGGGAGTTGTCTCTGACTTTAGCCTTAGAGAGCCTATTGTGGGCGACTCGCTTGAGATGGGGCCGTATTCGACAGAGGATGCTCATAAAGTTGTGACTGAGATAAATAGGCAGAAATAAACTAATTTTAGAGGGCCGGCGGTCAAATTTTCATAGGATCCCGCTCGCGACACTGCTCGGAATCAAATAAGTGATCGCTGACTCTGTCCGAGGCATCTTAAATCACTAATCCTTACAAACCTGGCGCACAACTTTTACAACGGTTTTCATCGCCTTAGACTCTTCATCACTATTTCTTTTCACGAGGAACACGTCACGCATTGTTTTCTCTTGCGATCGACGAGAAGGGGAGAGATCCAGCTCTGTGAGATGATGGTTTTTCGATTCGAAGCTATTTAAATAAGCCACAAGAAAATTCGTCGTGTAAACGGCGCAAGCCCCTGCTCTCGCCATTTTCAAAGCGATCGAAAGTGTATTGGTGCGGTAAACTGTGAGTCGCGAAAGATTCGAGTTCCAGCCATCTCGAATTTTTATACTTGAGGGGTTGTCTTTTATCTCTACAGTAGGAATTACGTAAGGAATTTGTTCTGGCTGATATCCT
>JBFWYS010000104.1:0-9757 GCA_050186175.1 Pseudobdellovibrionaceae bacterium | reverse complement strand
GAACTCGTTTTAAACGGTGATATTTTTGATTTTGATAGCGTCACGCAACTTCCCGATCATCCTTATTTTCGAGTGGGTTGGCTTGAGAAAAAGCGTGGACTTTCACCTCAAGAAGAAAAGTCTAAATATAAAATCGAAGTCATTCTCGAAGATCATCAAGAGTGGGTTAAGTCCCTCCAGAACTTTATTCTTAAGGGACATCGAATTGTTTTTGTCATTGGAAATCATGATCTCGAGCTTCATTATTTGGGGGTTCAGAGGGCCATCTTGGATGCCCTTGATGTGTATCCTCAAATGGAAAAAAGAGTTCGCTTTTGTGAGTGGTTTTATATTTCTAATCAAGACACCTTGATTGAACATGGAAATCAGTATGATCCTTACTGTATTTGCGAAGACCCCATTCACCCCTATATTCAGAGATACAATCACAAAGAGGTAAAGTTGCCTTTCGGCAATCTTGCCTGCCGATATATGATGAACGGAATGGGATTTTTTAATCCCCATGTGGATTCAAACTACATTATGTCTATGGCTGAGTATTTGCGCTTTTTCTTTAAGTATATAATACGTGCACAACCGCTTTTAATTTGGACGTGGTTTTGGGGTGCTGTCGTTACTCTGATTCAAAGCTTTAATGATCGACTTGCCGATAAACTCAGAGAGCCATTGCGAATCGAAGATAAAGTAAATCACATTGCCGAGAAGGCCAATGCAGAACCAAGAATGGTTCGAGAACTTAAAGAACTTTTCGTGCCTCCGGCAGCGAGTAATCCATTTTTACTTGCTCGGGAATTATGGTTGGATCGTGCCTTTTTGATTTTGGTAACGTTCTATGTGCTGGCGTTGATTTTTCTTTTCATTCGGCAAATGTATGAGATGTCTTTCTTCTGGATGTTCATTCCACTTTTTTTGATGCTTCCGTTTTTTATGTTTTACAGTCAATCGATTACATCTTTAGTTTCAAGTTACAAAGAGCCACGAGATGACATCCTCGCGATGTCGAGTTTGATAACTAAAGTCAGTCGAGTGATTTATGGTCATACGCATAAAGTTCGTCATGAAATTATAGGGACAGTCGAGCATTTGAATTCCGGCTGTTGGTCGCCCGCATTTTTAGACATTGAATGTACTCAGCCAGTTGATCAAAAAACTTTTATCTGGATTTCTCCAGATGCACAAAGTTCGGGAAGAAGAGCCGAGTTATTCAAATTTGAAAATGGTCACGCAAGTGAACTCTCAAAAAAAATAGCGCGCCGCGCTTAAAGCCTATTACTTCTTAATTGTAATTAAAAAGAGCCTATGCAAGGATTTTTGTGAAAGGCATGCCATGGGGTTGGTTGCCATATCATACTATGCACGGGAGGCAAAATGGCCGATGTTCTAGTTGTCACATCTAAAGTAAAAAAATTCATCAAAGAAAAAGGCAATATGAATACGTCTGCTGAGACTGTAGATGTTTTGAGTAAAGCGATTGAAGCTCTTTGCGCAAAGGGTATCGAGTCTGCAAAATCTGACGGCCGTAAAACTGTTATGGCTCGCGATATCGTAATCGATCATCTTTAATTTCTTTTAAACACAGATCAGTTTTGAGTTATTTTGTAGAAGAGACAAAAGGCGGTTTTCACCGCCTTTTTTATTAGTCTTCAATTTTTCTTGAAAAGAAGCTAAGATTTTTCCTCGACGAGTTTGAGAATTCCATTCCAATCAAGAATTGGAACCCCGAGAGATTGAGCTTTATCTGCCTTCGATCCGGGATCATCACCGACCACAAGATAATTTAATTTCGAACTTACCCCGCTAAGAATTTTTCCGCCCCATTTTTCAATCTGGCCTTTGGCGTCGTCCCGTTTTATTGGAAGGGTTCCAGTGATCACAAAACTTAAATTTTGCAATGGTCCCTCGGTACTTCTAGAGGGTCCGGTGAACTCAAGTCCTTGCTCTTTAAGACTTTCGATTTCTTCTTTGAAGGAAGGATTTGAAATGGCTTCAAGAATTGAATGCGCAACTTTAGGTCCGATGTCAGGAACGCCCATAAGATCTTCATTTGTGGCTTTTACAAAAGAATCGATTTTTACAAAGTGATCTGCGAGAGACTTTGCAGTTTGCTCACCGACAAAACGAATTCCAAGAGCAAAAATAAAACGAGCCAACGTCGTTTTCTTACTCGTTTCGATGCTCCTAATAATGTTGCTCGCGGACTTTTCGCCCTGTCGATCGAGTTCCAACAAAACTTCCTTATTCAACTTGTAAAGATCCGAAAATCTTCGAACTAATTTTTGATCCACGAAGAGATCAATCAATTTGTCCCCGACTTTATCCACATTCATAGCTCTTCGCGCGACAAAATGTTTAAGTGACTCTTTGATTTTGGCCTCACAGATCGGATTCGTACATCTTTTCACAACTTCTTCTGGAGCGCGCTCTGCATGACCCCCACAGACAGGGCAATTATCTGGGATCACGAAGCGTCTGGATCCTTCTGAGCGTTTTTCTAAAACGACTTGAACGACTTCAGGAATTACATCGCCAGCTCTTTGAACGACAACTATATCGCCGATGCGAACATCTTTTCTGTCGATTTCATCTTGGTTGTGGAGAGTGGCGTGAGTTACAGTGACACCGCCGACTTTTACAGGTTTCATAATTGCTACGGGAGTAAGTGCACCTGTTCTTCCAACTTGAATAACAATATCTTCAATCGTAGTTGACGCTTGTTCGGGTTTAAACTTAGCAGCCGTAGCCCAACGAGGACTTCGCGCGACTAATCCCAAATCCTGCTGAAGTGCAATCGAATTTACTTTGACCACGACGCCGTCAATTTCGAAAGGGAGGTCTTTTCGGATGGTTTCGATTTTTTGATAGTACTCGACTGCGTCTCCTGTAGACTTCGCAATCTGAACATATTTTCTGTCCATAGTTGGAATTCCAAAATTAGCGAGCGCCGTATTGAGATCGTTTTGTGTTTTATACTCAAAACCATTCACCATTCCAAACGCGTATCCAAAAAATCTTAAGGGCCGTGATGCCGTGATTCTAGGATCCAGCTGACGAACGGTCCCTGCCGATGCGTTTCGCGGATTTGCAAAAGTTAATTTCCCCTCCTCTTGTTGCTGCTCGTTGAGCTCAGCGAAATCTTTTTTATACATAAGCACTTCGCCTCGGACCTCTAAAATAGGAGGAGGATTTTTTCCGGCGAGACGAAGGGGAATATTTTTTATGGTTTTAATATTGGTGATAACTCTTTCGCCAGTAATACCATCGCCTCGGGTGAGAGCGTCGACCAACAAACCGTTTTCATAAATTAGTTCCAGAGCCAAGCCATCCAGTTTTAATTCGCAAAAATATTCAATAGGGTCTTCAGACCTCAGAGCTTTTTTTACACGCGTATCAAAATCGAGAATATCTTCAGCCGAATAGCTATTTTGCATCGAAAGCATCGGTAATCGATGGTCGGCCTTTTCAAAAAACGGAAGTGGCTCAGCACCCACTCGCTGAGTCGGAGAGTCGCGAAGCTCGAGACCAGGGTTTTCTGCCTCCAGCTTTTTAAGAGACTCAAAAAGCTGGTCGTAATCGTAATCACTTATAACGGGCCGATCGAGGACGTGATAGTTATAATCATGTTCTCGAATTTGTCTCTTTAGCTTTTCATGTTTTGTTAAGATTTCTGAGCGGGTCGACATGGGTGCAGACTAAATCCAACGGACCGCGTTAGCAAGAGGACTGTAGCCAGCAGCACTCCATTTTTGATAAGAAGAAGCCTCGTTTTAAGGCAATGGTGGAGGTTCCGATGATTAACAAAGAAACGGTTGAGCATATTGCAAAATTAGCTCGACTCGAAATATCCGATAATGAAGCGCGCGAGTATAGCGATCAGCTCACAAAAATTCTCGAGTACTTCAATCAGATTTCAAAAGTCGATACAAAAGGTGTTGAGCCTTTAGTGACTCCTTCAGAAATGGAAACGTATTGGCGTGAAGATGTGGTGATTAAAGAGACGACAGCTGAAGACATAGTTGCAAACGCTCCCGCTCGCTCAGGTAATCTTTTTAAAGTTCCACCAGTTGTTTAAGGAGTTTGTATGGATTTAACATTTTCATCATTAAAAGAAATTCGCGATGCGATCGCTGAGAAAAAAGTAAGTTCTCTTGAAGTGACTCGTCACTATCTGAACCGAATTCAAAAATTAGATTCTCAGCTGAACTCCTTTGTTTTTATTAATAAGCAGGCTGAGAAAGACGCTTCTGAAATCGATGCGAAAATTGCAAAGGGTGAGAAACTAGGAGCTCTTGCCGGAGTTCCGATCGGAATTAAAGACATGCTTTGCACCAAGGGTCTCGAGACAACTGCAGCTTCGAAAATTCTAAAAGACTTTATTCCTCCGTACGATTCTACAGTCGTAGCGAAATTGAAGGCTGCAGGATCTTTGGTTATTGGAAAAACGAATCAAGATGAATTTGCGATGGGCTCGAGTAACGAAACGTCGGTTTATGGTGTTTGTAAAAATCCTTGGAACACAAAATATGTTCCGGGTGGATCTAGCGGTGGATCGGCAGCAGCACAGGCGGCACGATTAGCTGCCGCCACAATCGGAACTGATACAGGCGGATCAATTCGTCAACCAGCAAGTTTTTGCGGAGTTGTTGGCGTGAAACCGACATATGGTCGTGTGAGTCGTTACGGAATCGTAGCGTTTGCTTCGAGCCTCGATCAAGCTGGACCGTTGACTTCCACAGTTGAAGACTCAGCTCTAATTCTTGAGGCTATTTGCGGTCACGATCCGAAAGATTCAACGACAAGTTCAGCACCAGTTCCTCAGTTTTCAGCATCTTTGAAAAAAGGTGTTAAGGGGTTGAAAGTCGGGTTGATGAAAGAATACGACATCAACGGATTAGCTCCTGATACCCGCAGAACGGTAGAGGCTGCGATCGATGCGCTAAAGAAGCAAGGCGCAGAATTTGTAGAAGTTTCGGTGCCTCTCGTTTCCCACGCGGTGCCAATTTATTACTTAGTCGCATCGAGTGAAGCTTCTAGTAATCTCGCTCGATACGATGGCGTTCGTTACGGTCGTCGGGCTGACTTCTCGTCTCTTTCAGCAATTGAACTTGACGAGTTTTATGCTCGCAATCGTGGTGAAGGTTTTGGAAGCGAAGTTAAAAGAAGAATTATGCTCGGAACTTACTGCCTATCAAGTGGATATTACGATGCCTATTACACCAAAGCAGGACAAGTTCGCAGACTTCTTAGAGATCAATACTCGCAAGCATTTCAAAAATGCGACGTTATTTTGAGTGCGGTGACTACATCTCCGGCATTTAAAATTGGTGAGCGAATCTCTGATCCGCTTGCGATGTACTTGAACGATATTTTTACAACATCTACAAATTTAGCAGGACTTCCGGGCGCGAGTATTCCTTTCGGATTTTCTGCCGATGGACTACCAATTGGTGTGCAGCTTACAACGGCTCATTACCAGGAAGAAACTCTTTTACAAACTGCTCATGCACTTGAACTGTCTTCAACAATTTCAGAAAGGAGACCTCATGTCGTATAGAGGATATGAACCCGTTATTGGTCTCGAGATCCATGCACAACTTAAAACTGCCAGCAAAATGTTTTCTTCGGACTCAACTGATTTCGAAGGTGGAGACAACGAAAACACCTCGCCTTTAAGTGTCGGGATGCCGGGTACTCTGCCCGTGATTAACAAAAAAGCCGTCGAGCACTCAATTCGTACGGGTTTGGCATTGGGCTGTCAGATCCGCGAGAAATCTATTTTCGCTAGAAAAAATTATTTCTATCCAGATTTGCCCAAGGGATATCAGATTTCACAGTATGATTTACCTCTCTGTGAAAAAGGAAGAGTTGACTTTTTTGTTGACGGCCAAAAAGTCACGATCGGGATCACACGAGCCCATATGGAGGAAGATGCGGGAAAGTCGACTCACCATGGAGATTATTCTCTCATCAACTACAATCGTAGTGGTATTGCTCTTCTCGAAATTGTTTCTGAGCCTGATATTCGTAATGCGAAGGAAGCAGCAGAATATGCCAGAACCGTTAGACAAATTTTGCGTTACTTGGATTCATGCGATGGAAATCTGGAAGAGGGCTCTTTGCGTTGCGATTGTAATGTGAGCGTGCGCAAAGTCGGCACAGAAAAGTTTGGAACCAAGGTCGAAATCAAGAACATCAACTCTTTCCGATTCGTTGAGAAGGCGATCGAATACGAAATTGAAAGACAAATTGAATCTCTAGAAACAGGCGAAAAGATTGTTCAGGAAACTCGCCTTTATGATCCAGACAAAAATCGCACATTTACCATGCGTACAAAAGAAGATGCTCAAGACTACAGATATTTTCCAGATCCAGATTTGCTTCCTGTTATAGTTCCTAGATCTGTTATCGAGAAATTGCGATCTGAACTGCCGGAGCTTCCTTTGGCTCGCGCAGAGCGTTTTCAAAAACAGTATGCGCTTCCTGAATATGATGCTTTGATTCTGACAACAGAAAGAGAACTCGCTGATTATTACGAAAGCGTCGCGAAAACTTCGAATAATCCAAAAGGTTCTTCGAACTGGGTTATGACCGAACTTTTGCGTGAACTTAACGAGGCCAAGCTCGAGATTGGGCAATCTCCGATCTCTCCCGTAAATCTTGGAAAAATGATTCTGCTAATCGATAATGGAACTATTTCGGGAAAGATTGCGAAAACCGTTTTTCAAGAAATGTGGAAGGTACCCGGAAAAGATCCTGAGTCCGTCGTTAAAGAAAAGGGTCTTGTGCAAATCACAGACACATCTGCGATTGAAAAAATCATCGACAATGTGATTGCTGCAAATCCTCAGCAGACTGCAGATTATCGCTCAGGTAAAACAAAATTGTTCGGATACTTTGTTGGTGCAACGATGAAGGCATCAAAAGGTCAGGCGAATCCAGATCTTGTTAATAAAATTTTATTAGAGAAGCTGAAGTGAAAGTAGCGGCTATTGACTTAGGAACGAATTCTTTTCTGTGTCTCATTGCGGAAGTTGAGAATGGAAGAATCCTCTCTGTTATCGATGACCATGCGAAAGTGGTTCGTTTGGGTCAAGGTGTGCATCAGAGTCGTGCTTTTCACCCAGACGCTTTACAGAGAGCCGATGTATGCCTCGGTGAATTTCGAAAGACTATTGATAAGTATGGGGTTAAAAAAGTTCGCGCCGTTGCGACTTCGGCTGCCCGAGATGCAAAAAATGGCTCTGAGTTTTTTGCAATTTGTGAAAGATATAAAATCGATGTGAATGTGATTAGCGGCGAAGAAGAGGCTAGAATTAGTTTCTGCGGCGCAATTTCCGGTCTTTCGGAGAGTCTTGAGCCGAGAGTTGTTCTCGATATCGGCGGTGGGTCCACTGAAATTATTAAAGGACAGGGCCGAAAAGTTTTAGATAGTGAGAGTCTTGATGTGGGCTGTGTTCGCTTAACGGAACTGTTTCACGCTCAAGACAAACTGAGCGAAAAAGATCTTCAAGACATGATCGCCTTTGCTGAAAAAACGATTTCCCCCCTCGCCTCACGCATGAAAGAGCCAAACTTAGAAGTGATTGCCGTAGCAGGCACCCCCACAGCTTTAGCCGCAATGGAGATAGGAATGTGGGATGAGAAGCAAGTAGATGGTTATCAGTTTTCCATAGAGAAACTTAAAGAGTGGATGGAAAAGCTTTCTTTTATTTCTAAAGAAGAGAGAGTTAAAAAATATGGAATCGAAGCAGGGAGAGCGGATATAATTCCTGCGGGATGTGTTCTTTTGTGGGTTTCTGCAAAAGAGCTGGGGGTCTCAAAAATTTCGACTTCAACCAGGGGAGTTCGTTATGGTCTTGCTGAAACACTTGCGTAAAATAATTTTATTATTTTTCATTTTTTCTTCACTTTTGGGCCCTCACAGGAGCGAGGGTGTTACAGGAAAAAGGTCTGAGCCTAAAAATGAGGAATATAAATTCGAAAAGAAGAAGCTAAAAATTTCTGGCGTCGAAATTACAGTTGAAATTGCGGATACTCCTCAGAAAAGCTCTCGAGGACTCATGTATCGAACTAATCTCGCAGACAATGAGGGAATGCTTTTTATTTCTGAATACGAAGAAATTCAGTCGTTTTGGATGAAGAATACCTTCGTGGATCTAAGTATTGGATTTTTTGACAAGAATAAAAGACTTATCGACATAATACAGGAAATGAAGGCTGTGAAATCTGAGATGGAGACCAATTTGCCGACTTACCAAAGTCGTGTCCCGGCTCGGTATTCTTTAGAAGTACCAAAAGGCTGGTTCGACAGAAAAAAAATAAAACTAGGCTCGACTTTTAGTCTTCAATAATCCCTGCTTCGCTTTAAAAGTCTGTGATTCTACTAAGCTTGCGTTTTGTCTAGATTTTGCAAGAACTGGGCCCTGTTAACGCATTTCTCCGTTTGCTAAGGTTTTTTTATATGTTCTAATGAACTGAGCTGAGAAACTAGGATTGTTCTTAGCACAACCATCAAGGATGAATGTATGTTGTTGAAACGTCTTGCACTCATAGCAGCCCTTTTAAGTCTGTGCATTTTTTCCGTCAGTTGTACCTCCAGTGATTCTAAAGAAGAGACTGAAGAAGTAGCAACAACTGAAGGTGAAGATGCTCCAGATGAAACGATTGAAACTGATTTTGCAGAAAGTGGAGAGCTAGAGCCTGTTGAAGAAGGATCTGCAGCAGCATCAACCGATGCAGAAACAACAGACACAGCAGCAATTGAAAATTCCACAGATGATCTTTCGTTAGATACAGGATCAGAAGCCCCAGCACCTGAAGTCGCAGCGGATCCAGCAGCTACAGCCGACACTACAATGCCTGCTGACACGGCGGCAGCGACCCCTGAATCAACAACTGAGCAACCTAAAGACAATTTTTTTATGTCGGATGCGGTAACAGGAAACGATCAAGCAGCAGCACCTTCCGATTCTTCATCATCTGAAGTTGCAAGTTCAGAACCTCCGGCTGCGAAGCCAAATATTCCACTTCAAAAAATCGACTCTGTTCCCTCTAAGAAGGGCGAAGCAATCTTGAATGCGGTTTATATTGGTCGACCTGGTGATAAGGTCAAAACAGTTTCCGAAAGAATTTATGGTTCGGATCGATCAAAAGATCTGAGAAAATGGAATCCGAGTTTGAGCAATGGAATTTCTGCAGGAGAAAAAATCTATTATAACTCCCCTCAAAGACCAACCGATGAAAATAAAATGCTCACCTACTATGAGGATTCTGGAATTGCTCCTCAAGTGTATATAGCCAAAGACGGCGAAAATATCCGTGATATCTCTAGAAATTTGTTGGGCCATCCAGACGCGTGGAAAGAAATATGGGCTACCAACATGAATGTTGAGTCTAAAGGAAAACTCGCAGCAGGAACGGAACTTCATTACTGGGCAGATGCAAGTGGAGCAACTCCACCTGTTGCACAGAATGCAATTCCAGAGGCAAACATAAATGTTCCGCCTCCAGATGTTGCACAAAACGAGCTGCCGCCGCCACCGCCCGCAGAGATGCCGCCACCAGACATGGGTGCTCCTCCTCCGGCAGACATGCCAGCGCCACCGGATTTAGCACAAAACAACGCACCACCTCCGCCGCCGACAGAAGAGATGGCTCCGCCACCCCCACCCCCTCCTCCTCCGCCACCCCCCCCTCCGCCCCCACCTCCTCCAAAGAAAATGGCTGAAGTGGAATCTGGATTTGCCGGTTTAATTGGAAG
>JBFWYS010000103.1:0-9848 GCA_050186175.1 Pseudobdellovibrionaceae bacterium | reverse complement strand
CCGCAATCAAACATTGATGAAAAATCACATCGCAAGGAGCGAACTCCACACAACTGGACCGACCTGCACTCGACTTTCACCGAGCATTTTGTAGATCAAAGAATTTCTGAGAATTGCTTTTATGTAAAAACTTGTTTCTGCCCAGGGAACTTCGTCAAACCAAATATCATCTTGCCACGCTGACGAATGTCGAGTTCTCAAATCGCTAGTCTCTTTGCGAAGCTTAACCCACTTTTCGACTCTTGTAGGTCCGGCATTATAAGACGCAAGAGCCATCGGAACATTGTTACCAAATATATTTAGCATATTGCGAACATAACGAGTGCCGAGACGAATATTATAGTCGACTTTAAAGAGATCCTCTGGAATTTCTGGTGGTGGAAGTTTTAACTCTCGACTCACCTCCAAAGCCGTTGGTGGAATGAGCTGCATGAGCCCTAAAGCATTTGACGAACTGATTGCGCGCCAGTTGTAAGCACTCTCCTGACGAATTAAACTCCATGCTAAAATCGGATTAATTTTGTACTCTTTTGTTTGACTCTCAACAGCGTTTTTGAATTCTTGGGGAAAGGCAACGCGGATCAGCTCAAGATGCCGAAGATCTGGGTTTTCATCTCCTGCCTCGCTCATCAATTTTACAACTTGAGCATAAGTGGTTGCTTGAGCGTATTGAGCCGCCAGCAAAGCTTTTGATTCACTGGTGTTAGGAATGAAATTGCCTTCCAGAATTTCGTTTTGAGCCTCTTCAAACCAGCCCGTCTCAGATAAAAGCTTCATTCTCTCCCAGGCTTTTTTCTGCTCTTGAGTAAAATGTAACTTCGCTTCGAGTTTTGGTTTTGGCATATAAGTCCAAACCAAATCACCTTCACTTCTTTCTGCCCGCAAAATAAGTCCGTAGTAAGACAGTGGAAATTTACTGAGTAAATTTTCAATCTCAGCGGCCACTCGAGTTGACTTCGACTTTTGCCATGCTCGAATTAACCAGTAACGCGCTTGAAGCTCATATTTTTCTGCGCCCTGAAGGACCGTGAGTTTTTCAAACAAAGCGGCAGCGGCCCCCCATTTTTCTTGGCGCAGATACACAAGGCCTAAACGTAAATGTGCTTCATGACTCTCTGGAGTACCAAAACTTTTTTCAATTAACTGCGAATAATGTTTTTGTGCCTCTACGTAATCACCAACAAAATGAGCACTTCGCCCAACAATGTAATGAAATAAAGTTGACTGCGGAGAACTCGCATAGATTGCTGAGATCCCATCGGCAAAAAATAAAACACCGCTGTAGTCTGCGCGCCGATGTAAGATTCTCATCCACTCAAAAATTCGATGCGGGTGAGCTTGGGCTAAAAGTTTAAGGGCTCGATCTCGTGTCGGAACTAAGCTTGTTACCCCTCGATCCACTTTGTCCGTGAGCGAATTGAGAATATCGATCAGCTGCGAGTCAAGACTTGGACTCTTTTTTGATCCGGGAAACTGATTCAAAAAGGTGACTCCATCTTTAAGAGCCACAAGACTATCGTTGTTTTTTACGGCGAATGCGACTCGCTTGAACAACTCTTGCTCGACTTGTGATTCAAGATCAGCGTAGATCAGAACTTTATCTTCAGGAGGAGTCATGCCTAAGACAGTCTCAACAGTTTTTATTTTTTCAGTTGCCTCTGCTGTTGTTTTTTTATCGAGACTTTGTTTTAAAAAGGTCCTTGCTGCCTCAGGCTTTTGATCTAAATAGGCGAGCTCACCAGCTAAGTAAAAAGCTTCGGCCCATTGATCTTTCGGCAGAGAGTCCCCCCATGCCAAAATTTTATTGACCACACTCCACGCTTCTTTACGATCCATCTTTGTTAAAATGCGAGCCAAGTCGAGGCCCGCATTAATAGCTTCATTAAACAAATTCTCTTTCCAGGGTCCTTGAAATAACACAGGGCTTTTGACTGCTTGATTAAATGCGGGGCGCAAAGCTGCAGCTCGCACTGTTTCTGCAGAAATATTTTGTGCGCAAAGAAGCTCAGTTCTTAAAATCCAACCCGCAATGCTTGGATACTTGCTTGCTAGAACTCGGGCTGACTTAGTACAGACTTCGTTTTGTCCGGCCTCTTCGGAATTTTTGAGAGCCGCTAAATCTTTGTGATCACCTTTGTATTTTTTGAGATCAAATGGAACACGATTGTTCGTATTGGCTCCTAGAGAGCTTAAGTCACTCTTAAGAGGAAGTTCGGCCACTTGACCCCAAACCGTTGAGGACGCGAGTAAAACAGCTATAAAAATTGTCATGTAGTTGAACTACCAAAAGAGGAGCGTAAACTCAAAGCTTGATACAACAATTTTTCTGTTGCTTTGACATTTTCACGCATTTTTTGTTTGCTTTTGAGCTCTCCTAGCATTTCTTCGGGCGCAAATGCCAGCATTTGAAATAACTCCATTTTTTTCTGCAATTCGTCACCTACTTCTCTCCGAACACTTGGAGGCAATTGATCAAGAAGACGCGACAATTCTTGGCCGCTGCCACCCAATTCAGAGAGTTCGCCTACGATTCCATAAACCGCATTTATCATCTCTCTTCCAACCTCTCGGTGATTTTCTGATTCAACAAGCTTGTAGGTTTTCTTCAAACGGTTCGCCAAAATCTGTTTCAAGTCTTTTTTGTTTCGACCCCACTCAAAAACTTGCCTAGCCCGCGCAAATAAAGCCAAGAGGATCGCCAAATAAACACCAAACCAAACACCCCCTAAAGGCATTTGCGAGATCCACGAATTTGAATTCAAATTCAAAGCTAAACTTGGAAGCGCCGGTTCGGCCGGAGCGCTCTTCGTCTTCTGATCGGCAAGTCTCTCGTTTGGCAAGTTTTTTCCGTCGACAGGAGGGCCGATTTTTAATGTGATCGACTGGGTCGAGCGCGTTTCGTACTTTTTTGTTTTCGGATCAAAGAAGCTAAAAGAAATCTGAGGAATAACAAGTTCGCCTTGTTCTCGCGGAATCAGAAGAACTTCGAACTCTTTATAACTTCTGCCAGTTCTAAAAAATTTCGAATCTGACTTTTTATCGTAAAGTTCTAAACTCGGCGGAAGGTTAATCTCAGGAAGCTCAATCAGCTTGGCATTTCCTTCACCTTCAAACCGCAATTTCAAAACAAAAGGTTGGCCGACAGGAAAACTCTGGCCGTCTACCATTGCACTCACACCAAATTGGCCGACGGCTCCCGCAAAATCTTTAGGTCTTGATTCCGCAGGCAATGGTTTAACCGTGATCTTAACTTTTTCGCTCGAGCGCGTATATGTATAAGGCTGACCTAAGCCAAAAATTCCCATACCCGATACTGGCAAACGCACAACGGCCTTAACTTTGTACTCATCGACATATTGAGTCCCACTCCGAATCGGAAACATGGCGTAAGAGCCGAGTAAAGCCTTTTTATAAGGAACCCCATTTACCAGTTCTTGAGAAAACTGAATGGTCGGAGCGGGTTCTATATCTTCTTTCCAGAATCCACGAAGATCTGGAAATTTTAATCGATCGAGTTGTGCAATCTCTCCGCGCGTGTAGATATACCAATTTGCTAAGATCTGCTCACCCTCAAAAACTTCTGTTTTATCAAGTTCCACCTGAATGAAAAAAGCTTCATTTGGATTCTTTGGAAGACTCCTGAAAGCAGGATCTTGCATTCCTCCTCCGCTGCCCGCTCCACCTCCGAGGCCTCCACCCAAACCCAACTGTTGACGGTGCTGTCGAAGCAGCGCCGCAAAGGGATCATCCTCTTCGTCTTCCTCATCCGGTCGCGGCTGCTGCTGCCGAGGCTTGCCGGCATTTGCGCCCGTTGGATTTTGGTAGACTTCAATAAGGATCGGCGCCGTTCGATATGTTTTTCCATCGGCAACAACTTCAAAAGCACCGATCTCGAGTTTTCCCGTTTTTTGTGGAGCCATCATATAGTTAAACTGTCGGGTGTTTGTCTGGGTCACCTCGGGCCCGCTCGGAGTGATTCGCATCTGGGAGGAACTGCTTGTCGCACCCCAAGTATTAATCAGTTCAAAATCAGGAAGATCTGGAACTTTGGGTTCACTGATGTCAGAAGATTTAGTTGTTCTCACAGACACACTGAGAGTCAAGGTATCACCCAAGCCCAATTCATTTCTATCGACAGTCGCCTGCACAGTCGGACCTT
The DNA here is from genome assembly GCA_050186175.1 of Pseudobdellovibrionaceae bacterium. Lineage (GTDB taxonomy): Bacteria > Bdellovibrionota > Bdellovibrionia > Bdellovibrionales > Bdellovibrionaceae > JBFWYS01. The sequence continues at coordinate 5,689 of JBFWYS010000103.1, read as the reverse complement.
GAGCCCACGCCGAAGACACAGATGCGAGAACCAAAAACACAAATCCAATCACAGACATTTTAAAATCACCAATCTTTGTCACGAGGTCGCTCCTTGGCTTCTTTCTTCTGATATTCAGCCCGGATTTTTTGCTCTTGCTGCTTTAATTCATTAAAAATCTTTTCAACATCACTCTCCGAAAGCTCCTCGGGATTAGGCTGCTTCTGTTGATCTTTTTTTTGCTCTCGGGGGTCTTTGTAGTCTTTATCTTTGTTTTTATCTTTTTCTTCTTTATCTTTATCTTTATCTTTATCTTGGTTTTGCTCGTCTTGTTTTTGTTCTTGGTTCTGATCGCCTTTGTCAGACTTATCGTTTTTCTTATCGCCCTGTCCGCCACCACCACCTTGAGCCTGAATCAAGAGTTCGATATTCGTTTTTACCTCGAGCGAATGCGGGTCGAGCTCGAGGGCCATTTGATAATACTTAAGAGCCTCATCTATTTTTTTTGCCTTACCATAAGCTTGAGCGGCATTAAACTGGGCCATGAATCGCAGCGTTGGATCATTACTCAACTTTTCTGCTGATAAATAACTTTGGATCGCTTTTTCGCCTTCGTTTCTTCCCTCGAAGGCAATTCCAAGATTGAGATGAAACTCAGGCTGAAATGGACTTTGCGCCAGCCCCTTTACAAAAAGCTCATATGCCTGAACAAAATTCTGAGACTTTAAAGCTTCACCGCCATCACGATTGAGGAGAACAGCATCCAACGTAGGGTCACTTTTAACAAGTTCTTGAGCCCATCCAAATGTCGGCAACAACATAAAGAGAGAAAAAATTAAAGATCTCATGCTGGCGGTACCTCAAAGCGTCCTCTCCATAACTTAAACTCTTTTCTTCTTTCACCGATTAAAAGCTCAATCAAACCAATGACCAAAGCGAGTACCAAAAAGATTTGAAACTTTTCGTCGTATTGTGTGGCCATCGTCGAATCAAAATCTGATTTTTCTAATTTTCCGATGTCCTCTGCGATCAGATTGATGTAGTTGCCACCAAAAGAAGCATGATAAAAAGAACCTTTTCCTTTATCCGCTAAAGCTTGCAACGCTTCGCCCGTTGTTGCAGTAGTGACGATCTGTCCTCGAGAATCTTTTTTATAGCCACGTAAATATCCTGCACCATCTCGAAGTGGAATCGGCGCTCCTTTTTCTGTGCCTACAGCGATTGCGAAAATTCGCATTCCGTCTTTACTAACCGCCTCCTCCGCTGCACTCAAAGCTCCCGGCTCATGATCCTCACCATCTGAAACAAACAGAAGAACTCGAGTCACTTTGGTGACATTGTCTTGCTGAGCTCCGCCTCGCTTAAAGGCATCAACAGATTCTTTAATTGCAGCCTCAAAATTTGTTCCCTGGCTACTCACAGATTCGGGACTGAGACCTTCAATGAACATCTTAATTGCAGAAGGATCACTCGAAATTGGAGAGATGAGTGCAGCTGACCCCGCAAAAGCGACGATACCAAACTTGTGACCTGGGAGCTTATCAACTAATCGTTGCATTTCTTTTTTTGCAAACTCAAGACGACTCGGACGCACATCTTCAGCGAGCATACTTTCTGAAACATCCGTGGCAAGAATCAACTCGACTCCTTGACTTTTGATCTCTTGAACACTCTCGCCCATTTGTGGTCTTGCCCACGCCAAAATGATAAACAGCAAACACAAACCCTGTAAAAAAAGTTTAAAAGTTCTTTTTTTTGTGGAGAGGCTGGCCGTCAAAAAAGGCGTCATTTTTTTACCCAGATTTTTTTCAATTTTCTTACGAGTCTGTTTTAAACTCCAAGAAATAAAAAACATTCCGACTATTACAACAGGGATCCAATAGAAAGCGGCCACGTTTTCGAATCTCATTTAAGGTCCCTTCCTTAAAAGAGTGGCCCCGAGCAGAAGCCCCAGTGCGTAAATCATCATAGCGGCTTTAGCATACGGAGGAAAAAGCTCCGTGTACCGAGTGAACTTTGTGACATCGACTTTGGTTTTTTCTAAGCGATCAATATCATTAAAGACTTCAGACATTTGTTTTCCGCTGCTTGCGCGATAAAACTTGCCGCCTGTTTCCGTTGCCATTCTTTGCAAAAGATCTTCGTTCACAGCCGAGAAGAAAGGTTGGTATCTTTTCACCTGATTGCCAAAAGGATCAGTTGTGTACACTGGAATTCGAGTGTCGCCGTCGCGGCCGAGTCCGATCGAGTAAATTTTAACACCCTCTTGCTTGGCGATATCAAGCGCCGTTTCAGGATCAATCGTTCCGCTGTTATTTTCTCCGTCTGTTAGAAACACGACAACGCGGCTTTTTGCTTTAGAGTCTTTGAGGCGCGCAACTGCATTAGCCAGAGAAACTCCAAGAGCAGTCCCCATTTTAATGGTTCGCGAAGGACCAATTTCTTCGACGGCCTGAAGTAATAGTGGATAATCCAAGGTTAAAGGAACACGGGTAAAACTTTCTCCTGAGAAAATAATAAGTCCGATTCGGTCTGATAGCCGTCCTTTAATAAACTCTTGGATTTTTGCTTTAGCACTCTCCATGCGATTTAAATCCGGCGGCATATCTTCGATCAACATACTGTCTGAAACGTCGATGGTGATCATAATATCGATTCCTTCGACGTTTTTACGAACCTGCTCGTTGGCATCTTGAGGGCGCGCCAATGCAAAGATGGCCAAGAGTAAACCGAGCACTTTTAAGGCCGCCGGTAGAAATCCGAATCGAGCACGCAATCCTGGCTGGATTTTTTTTAGGACAATCAGAGTACTGACTTGCATTGACGGCTTTTTATTCTTTCCCAGCCACCAGCTGAGAATCGCAACTGCGAATAAAACAAAAATCAGAAAAAAAGCCCACGGAGATTGCCAACTCATGACTTTTTCTCCCTGTGAATGGCGGATTCGATCGCTTCGGCGCAGGCTTGCGCCTTTTTCCATAGCTGTCGAGCATCCTTGTCTTTGACGCGATCAAGATCTTCGAGCGATCTTTCAATTTCAGCTAAAAACTCTTGGATCTTAGAACCTGCAAGCTCCCAAACTTTTTTGTGTTCTTTAAAAATCTGCTTCAACAGCTTTCCTCGTTTTAAATCAAGAGCCGGAACTAAAAGTTCGCGAATCAAAAAAATTCGAAAAGCTTCGTTGAGTTGTTTTAAGAACGGAGGAACTTCACCAGGCCTTGCCTCACCACCGGAAACAAATAGATGTTCTCGGGAGAGTGCTCGCAATTCTTTTGAAAATTGGGCCATGGGGCTTAGCGGACTGTCATAACTCTTAAGACGAATCATGAGATCACGTTTTCTTTTTGCAACCCAGATTCTCCAAGCGATGAGAAAAACAAAAAGTCCGAGGATCGCGGCAAAAACAAAATAATACCAAAGCGGTAGAGACAAAGGTGCCGGCCCAAAAGGACCATAGGGTTCTGGCGGTGGCTGCTGCTGGGGATCGATCACGCTCGCAATTGTGTATTTGACACCTTTTAATTTTATCTCCTGAGTTCCGTCCGTCAGAGTTAACTCAGGAAAATTAAATTCTCCAGCCATATAACCGGTCGCTTCAAGACGCAATTCACTTCTCGAAGAAAATTCGGCCTTTAAAACTTTAAAAAGATACTTTTGATCTTCGGGAATTTGCAATCGCAATGCACCCGGATCAACCGCTGGAAACTCGCCAGTACAGACCACATCGAAAATAGTTCCGACAGTGAGCGCTTTTTTTGGCCCGAGATCTTCAGGTAAATTAATCTTACAATCGACTTCACTCATCGCGACCGCCGACTTCTAAAAAACTTAACCAAGGGGTCTACAAAATCATTATCGCTGGTGACACTGTTAGCACCACTGATCACATCAATTCGATCCACTTGCGAAAGACGTAAAAGACGATCTCTTTCCTCTTTCGCTTTTTTTGTTGCAGCTTCGTACTCTCTTCTTACCGCCGGGGATGAGGTGTCGATGACCATCATCTCGCCCGTCTCTGCGTCTTGTACCTCGAGCAAACCGACATCCGGCAAAGTCATCTCAGCCTGATCTTGAACTACAACCGCTATCACATCGTGTTTTCGCCCTAAAAGCCTCAAACCCGAATCAAATCCTGAGTCCATAAAGTCGGAGAAAATAAAAATCGTAGCTCTTTTTTTGAGAACACCTTGCAAATGGTTCAGGGCTATTTGCAATTTTGTTTTTCGGCTTTTAGGTTTGAAATAATACAAGTCTCGGAGCAACCGATTGACGTGGCCGTGACCTTTTTTGGGCGGAACAAAGTGTTCAACTTGATCCGAAAATAAAAGCAAGCCCACGTGATCTTTATTTCTTGCGGCGCTAAAACTAAGAAGCGCTGACAAGTGAGTCATCACTTCGCCTTTAAAATAGTGTCCAGAACCATAATCAGCTGAACCTGAAATATCGACGGCAAGAATCAGCGTGAGTTCTCTTTCTTCATCGAACTTTTTTATAAAAGTTTTTCCAGTCCGCGCAGTCAGAGACCAAGCAATGGTGCGAACATCGTCTCCGGGAACATATTCCCGGAATTCAGAGAAGGTCATTCCCTGTCCCTTAAAGGCGGTGTGATATTCTCCGGCGAACAGGTTGTTCACCAGCTTTCTCGTGCTGAGCTCGAGAAGTTTTACTTTTTTAGCTATATCAGCTGGTAAAGACACGACTTATGGAACCTCGATTTGACTCAAAATTTCTTTGATCACTCCATCTGTTGTTACATTTTCAGCTTCGGCTTCGTAAGTTAAAATCAAACGATGGCGAAGAACGTTGTAGGCAATCGCCTTTACATCTTCGGCCGTCACATAACCACGACCACGCAAAAAGGCATGAGCTTTAGAAGCCCGAGTGAGACTGATTGTAGCACGCGGAGAACCTCCGACTTGCATCAGACTCTCGATACGGCTCAACCCAAATTCACTTGGCTTTCTTGAAGCCATCACGATCTCAACGATGTAATTTTTCAATTTATTATCCACATAGATTTGATCCACACGTTGAGATGCACGCAAAAGATCTTCTTTATTTATTACCGGTTTAAGAGTTGGTTTGTCGTTCTTCGACATCCGATTGAGAATTTCAAGCTCTTCGTTTTTAGCTGGATAAGTGACCATGATCTTAAACATGAAACGATCCATCTGTGCTTCTGGGAGCGGATACGTTCCCTCTTGCTCGAGCGGATTTTGAGTTGCAAGAACAAGGAACGGGTTTTCAAGTTTGTAAGAGACATCGCCGATTGTGACTTGTTTTTCGGCCATCGCCTCGAGCAAGGCACTCTGCACTTTTGCCGGAGCACGATTGATCTCATCGGCAAGAACGATGTTTGTAAAGATCGGTCCCTTTTTGGGAGCAAAGTCACCGGTTTTTGGATTGAAGATCATGGTCCCGATTAGATCTGTTGGTAGAAGATCGGGAGTAAATTGAATTCTCTGAAATTGAAGAGAGATCGATTGCGCTACACTGGAGATCGTCAGAGTTTTTGCGAGACCCGGAACACCTTCGAGCAAAACGTGTCCGCCCGTTAGAAGTCCCATCATAATTCCCTCAAGCATATCGCGCTGACCAACAACGACCTTTCCCGCTTCGGTCAACATGTGCTCAACAAACTCAGATTCTTTTTTTACGGCTGCATTCAATGCTAAAATATCAACATCGCTCATAGATGAACCTCACAAAA